>DASXWF010000264.1:0-20551 GCA_036503835.1 Polyangiaceae bacterium
AACAGGCCGATCACACGCGGGGAATGGATGTCCTGGAGCTGCGAGAGCGAGACGCCCGAGACGGAGCCGCCGACGCTCGGGGCTAGCCAGCTGCCGGCATTCGAAAGGAACAGCGCCGGGTTGCTCGCTCCGGTCGGGACCAAACCGCCGGCCGTGCCCGCGAACGACGGCAGCATGTCCGCAACCTCGGCCCCGGTGAGGTCCTGCGGGCTCCGGTTCTCGTAGTAGGCGTTCCCCTTGATCCGCCGCGCCGCCATCGACGCGAGCATGTCGTTCGTGACGCTGCCGGTACCGATCGGGGCGCCGCCGCCGCCGGAGATTCCGCGACTACCACGAGGGAAAGCGAGCGCACCGACCCGCCCGAACGTGTCCCGCCCCTTGTGTGCGCCCCCCGCGTGCGAGACCTTCGTCGCCGAACGGATGATGTCCGTCCAGATCGCGTTCGCCTTCGCCTCGACCTGCCCGAATAGCTCCGGGTAGTTGTCGCGCACGACGAGCCGCGACAGCACATCCCACGTGACGTAGTCCTCCCAGCCCGCGACGCCGTTGAACGTGTCCGAGTCGCTCGTCAGATCGGCGAGCAGCGGCAGGTACCAGACGGTGTACGAGTACGAGCTCTGCGGCGCCGGCAGGATCGCGATCTTGTCGGTCTGAAAGTGCGCCCACGCCGCGGGTATGCCGGGCCGCGTACCGAACGACGCGCGCTCCTCGAAAGGGCGCTGCTCGAGCGTGACGACCGTGCCGTCGATGATGATATCGACGCCGAACGTGCGGACGAGGCCCGGAGAAACGCCCGAAAGGTCGAGCGTCTGGAACGGGTAGGGGCTCGTCGCGCCGGCGCTGAGCGTACCGGACGCGCTGACGAGGTAGTGGGTCGTCCCTTCGATCGAAATGCGCTCGCGAAAGCGCTGGATCGACTGGTTGATGAGCCCGGTGAGGAGCGTCGGCGTGTAGCGCGCCGCGGCGCCGACGATGTCTGCTTGGTTCGCTACATCCGAACGAAGCTGGGCGAGGGTCTTGGTGCGAGCCATGCCATCGTCAGCTCTTCTTCGAAGGTGCGCCGAGGATCACGGCCAGATCGTCGCCACCGTCACCCGACGCCGGCCCGTATCCGCCCGCCTTGTCCTCTTCGAGGCAGATGCGGATCGCTTCCTTGAAAGCGCCGAGCCGCTCGGGCGTCCATTTCACCTCCGGCATCGCTTCCGAGACAGCCATCCCGAAATCGTCCATCGGCTCCGACTCGTGCATTTCGCCCATGGGCATTTCGAGAGCGCCTTCGCCCTCGGCCGCCTCGTCGTCTGCGCCGGCACCGTACGGAGCAAGTGCATCGGCCACGTCAGAACCTCACGATCCCCTGGTCGTTCCGGGGCGTGACGAGCGTGAGGAGGTCGAAGCGCGATCCGGTCGGCAGGCTCTGCGGAACTGGAATGCCCGTCGGCGAGTTGGACTGCCCAACCTGGAAGTACGCGAGGCCCGACTGCGAATCACCGCGCCGGTTCTGCTGCGTGACCTGGAAGAACTGCCCCGAGGGGACGGAGATGGCCGGGAAGTGCAGCGCGTGCTGAGCGGGCGGGTGCGTGACGGCGTAGAGACCCGTCCCGATGAGCGACACGCCGAACCCGTTGTATGCGACCTGTGCAGTGACGCCCGTCGGAACGGACGCTCCGCTCGGGATGATGCGCCCGACGCCCGGCAGGCCGCCCGACGCCGTCTGGAACGAGGCGGCCATGAAGAACGCCCGCCCCTGGCCCAAAACACCGCCGATCTGGACGGGGTTTTGCGCCATGTTGCCGGCGCTGATCAGTGTGGGAATCGTACCCATGGGCGTGCCTCAGGTGAGCGGGATTCGGCCGTTGTTCTTCGGAGCGCGGCAGGCGAGCAGGGGGTAGCTCTGGATGCGGAACTCGTAGTCGTTTGCGGTCGCGCTTCGGAGCATCGTGAGCCCGTCGCCGTTCAGGACGTGAATGAGCTCCCGCATGCTCGAGATCCACCAGTCGGACATCCGGAGCGCGAAGGAGATGCCGCTCGGGCAGTGCCGGTCGCAGTAGACCGGGATGCGCCCCGAGCTCGTCATCACATCGATCTTCGTGTAGCCGAACTGGGTGTTCTCATCCTCGAGAGGACGAACACCCTTCACGGCCATGTTCGTCTCGAGCGTGTCGAAGTCCTCCGGGTTCATGAAAACCGCGGTCGGGTCGTTCGCCTTGAAACGCGAGCTCATCTGCGAGAAGAGCTTCTTGATGCGCGCCTCGATCGAGAGGCCGGTGAGCAGCGAGGGGTCGAGTCGGCAGCCGGCGAACCGCTGCGGGTCGAGCGCGCGGGTTGCAGCTGCGATTCCCCAGAGTGCGGGCGGGGCGTCGGTGCCGGTAACGAACGCCTGCACGCCGACGATCACGCGCTGGCCCTGGTCGCCGTAGAAGTCGCCCTTGCGGAACAGGTAGTCGCCGACCGCGAGACCGGAGATGGCCGCGGCCGAGGCGAGCGTTCCCGAGCCGTTCGAGCGGTTGATCGCCGAAAGGGTCGTGGAGTCGCCGGAGTCGCGGAGTGAGTCGGTTGCCGTCGAGCCGTCTCGAGCGGACGCGACCAGCGTCATTCCGCGCTCGAAGTTGCCGATGTCCGAGGCGTTGACGAGCGTGAAGTTGTCGCCCGAGAGCGTTCCGATCTGCCCGAGTGCCTGGCCGCCGTTGCCCCAGGTGTAGAGGCCGAGCATTTCGCCGTGCGTCTCGTACAGGCCGTCGATCTCGCTGACCTTCGCCTCGAGGAACGCGCCCACGTTGTTGCGGGACGCCGCGAGCACTTCGTCGCTGATGCTGATCGAGCCCGAGTACTTGCCCGAGGTGATCACGAACTGGTCGGTCTCGAGCGCGGTTGCGCTGCCCTGAGCCGCAGTGATCGTTCCGCCGACGCCCTGGGGGTTCGACGTGATGATGGGCACCGGCATCTGCCGGCCGACCATTCCCGTGTCGCCCCGCTTCTCGAGCATGCCGAGGAGGACGTTCTTCGGGTAGACGAGCGTCTCGACGCGATCGCGGTCGATGTAGCGCTCCTTCAGGAGGCCATCGAACGTAGTCATCGTCGACGACGCGAACCCGATGCCGGGATCGTGGAAAACGTGGTTGATTGTGCCGAGATCGTCGGTGAGGTGCTTGAACATCGCGAGACGCTTCCTTCAGGGCCTCTTTCGGCCGCTGGCTTCGTCTCGGGATTCGAGCCCCGGGTGCTCAGTCTCGGTTTTAGCGTCGCCGGGCGACGGACTTGCGTCAGCTCACAGTGTGAACGAGCGAATCTGTAACATGCAAGGGTAATTCGACATTGCAGAGCGTGTCAGTCGGTAACATTGTGTTACCGCGCGCCCGCTTTCCGCTTCTCCGCAGCTTCCCGGGTCGCCGCTTCCTGGAGACGCCGAACCATGTCGTTCATCTCCTCGCGGTCGTTGTTCCACTTGCCGTTCTTGCGCGCGGCGGGAACGGGCGGCGTTGTCGTTCGCGGGGCTTTCGCAGCGGCAAGCACTTTGGCCGCCTCGGTCAGGTTCGCCGGCGGTGCGGCGGGCGTTTCTTTCGGCCCGAACACCTTCGAGCCACGGTCAAACTGCGACTTCCAGAACTCGAGCGGGGTCATCGTCACCCCCTGGAGTTTCATTCGAACGGCCTGCTCCGGCGCGGGCGCTCGACCCGTCGCTCGGTACTCCTGCTGCTGGATGCGAAAGACGGCGTCGACCAAGGCGGGATCGTCGTGGAAGGCAGCGAGAAAAGGGTCCTTGCTCGCCTTCATGCTCGTGGAGAGGCCGTTCACGTA
The DNA here is from genome assembly GCA_036503835.1 of Polyangiaceae bacterium. Classification (GTDB taxonomy): domain Bacteria; phylum Myxococcota_A; class Polyangia; order Polyangiales; family Polyangiaceae; genus PMG-095. The sequence continues at coordinate 3,796 of DASXWF010000264.1, forward strand.
GTTCGCGCGCCGCTGCGCCTCTTCCTGCTGCTGCTGCCGGGCTTGGGCCTCCTTCGCGGCCTGCTCGTCCCGTTGTGCGCGCTCGGAGGCGGCGATTTCGAGTGCTCGCAGGCGCTGGTAGTTCGGGTCCGCCTTGCGGTCGATCTGGTCCTGGATCAGCGCGTCCCAAGCGGACAGGGCGGGCTTGTCGCCGGCGGCTGGGATGGGCTTGAAGCCGAACGCGGTTGCGAGCGCCTCCCAGTCGCCGGCCTGGATCGCCGATTCGATCTTGTCGGCCCGTTCGAACTTCGGGGCGGCTTCCTCCTGGGCTTTGCGGACGCGCTCGAGCAGGGACTGTTCCTCGGCTGCCCGCTGCTCGGCGGCCTTTCGCTGAGCGTTGCGGAACGCCGCGCGCTCGGCAGTCGTGACCCGGCCGTCTTCCACGATCAGGCCGAGCCGCTGGGCCTGCTGACGCATCGCCTCGAGCTCGTTCGCGGGCGGCTGTTCGGTGCCGGGCTTCTCCTCGCGCTTCGGCTTGGGCGGCTTCGCAGGCTTGTCGTCGGGCTTCTTCTCGTCGCCATCGGCCTTCTCCGCTTCGGCCGCCGGCTTCTTCTCCTCCGGGGCGTCCGGCCCGCGTTCGGAGATGCGATCCCACTGTTCGCGGAGAGACTCGGGCTTTGCAGCGGGCGCTTCGGTGACTTCCGCGGCGGGTTCGGCGGCTTCGACTGGTGCGGTTGCGGCGATTTCGTCGGCCATGGATCAGATTCCTGGTTGCGGCGGCGGGACAGGCGGCGCAGGCGGCAAAGCACCGGGCATCGGCGCCCCGTTCGGGGGAAGCATCCCGGCTGCCGCGACGCCGGGCGGCACGGGAGCCATCGGCCCACCCGGCATCGGTCCGGGCGGAACAGGCCCAGGCGCCCCGGGAGGCGGCGGAGGGTTCATCAGCATGTCCATCTCCTTGATCCAGCGCGCGATGAGCTGAATCGAGAACTCCGCCGCCTGCCGCTCCTCTTCGGGCAGGGTCGCCTGGTCGATGCGGGCACGGAACCATGAGGAAGCGAACCGCCGGATCGCGCCGACCTTGTTGATGATGAACGCCTCGGGCGGCTGGTAATCGAGCGCGTCGAACTGCCCGTCCTCGGCGTCCAGGTACCGCTCGATCAGCATGTCGAGGTACTCGGTCTCGGCGTTCTCCATGCTCATCTCGGACTCGAGGTCCGGCCAGTTCATGAGCTGCTTGGCGGTCTCCTGCGAAACGAGGCCGCCCTTGTACATGGCCTGCACGTAGTCGAGTCGGCCAGCTGGATCGTGCGGGAAGGCCGATGCGGGCGCGACGGTCGTGGTGAATGCGTCGTCCTCGACGTCGGCGTCCTTCCACTTGTACGAGCGAATCAGCGACTTGCCCGACCACGTTACCGCGAATTCCGGATCTTCGTCGGCGAGCTCGCGCAGGCGCCAGACGTACTGGTGCGAAAGGTCGACGTACGACTGCTCGTAGCGCTGGCCCTTCACGAGCTGCCGGCCGCTCTTCGTGTCGTTCAGCGTTTGGATCGCGACGCCCGATTCGATGCCGGGTTCGCGGCGGGCGGCGGCGGAGACCTGGGAGAGCCCGAGAGCGTCCCAGAAGGTTTGGACGCGATACTTCAGGTATTCGAGCTCGGAGGCGGCAAACGGGACCATCGCCATCGGCGTCGGGGGCGCGTTCCCCATGTACGGGATGTACGAAACCGGGTCGTTCGCGCTGAGCTCGTCGGGCTTGAGCGACTCTTGCGGGTAGAAAACCTTCAGCCCGCTCGCGATGACCTCCCGCAAGTAGAGCCGCTGGTCGAGGTTGTCGATCTCCTCGCTCATCGACCCGCCCTCGTCACCGACTCCGCTCGCCCAGAACCCGTCCCGCCACGGCTCCCACTGCAGGAACACGAACGGGGGCGCCGGCGCGGTCCAGTCGCCGCCGTCCATCAGCACGCCGCCGATCTGCGCGCCCCACTTGCCGGGCTTGTCCTTCGCGGCCGGCATGTGCCAGGCGAAGTTGATCTCGACGACGCGGACCGCTCGGGGCTGCCGACGGTCGTGGCTCCCGTACCAGTCGTAGTCCTTCGCGCCACGGATCGCCCGCTTCAGCTCCGAGCTCTTCCCCGCGTACTGCTCGATCGCGTCGTCCACGGCGATCGGGAGCCGGCAAAAGAAGTCCGTCGGGGTGCGTCCCTGCGCAGGATCGGTGAACACGTCGCACACCGGGATCAGCGAGTGGTCGATCCGCTTCTGCGCCTTGTTGGCCGTGACCATGATGGCCGCGCAGCCCTGCAGAACGGCCTCCACGCCCGCGTCGATCATCATCGACCAGACGTTGATCCACCGGCCCTGGCGCTGGTTGATGATGCCTTCGCAGATCTTGTCGAGCTTGTAGGCCTTGCGCCGCTGCGCCCAGGTAGCCCCGAGCGTCTGAAACTGCGGCTTTGGCTTCTGCGGCGCGTAGATGTTGGCGACGGCGCTCGAGACGGCCGATCGAATCAGACGGAGGCGTTCGCGCTCGTACGGGGCGGGGCCGTCTTCGCAGTACGAATAGCCCGAGTAGCCCGACATCGACCGGCCCTCGTAGAGCTCGAGGTTCCGGATGTAGCGCGTGCGTCGACCGGCCTGCTGCGTCTTGAAATCGCGCAACATCGTTTCGATCTCGGCGCCCATCTCCGACTCGGGCAGGTCGAACCAGGCGTCGTGCGAAACGTCGCGGCGCGAGTCGAAGCGCTCGAGCTGCTTCGGGCGGGGTTTGCGGCGGGCGGCCAATCACCCTCCAAACAGGGAGAACTTGAACTTCTCCCAGATGAGCATCGCCATGCTGAGTGGCATCAGACCAGCCCACTGGTGCTGAATCTCATCTCCGCGTCTGTTGCCCAAAAGCACGCAGCCCACGAGCTCCCCGCGCTTGGCGTCTTCCAGCCAGCTTTCGAGCGCCTCGACCAGCTTCGGATCCGGACTCGGCTTGATGGGTGTTACGGTCGCCGCGTTCACTCCGCCGCCTGCGCCTCTCGCTCGATCACGCACAGAATCTCATCGTGCCGGACGACCCGCAGGTTTCCACGACCAGCGCCGTCGAACTCGACCACCGCGTTCTTCTCGTTCGCTCGGGGCGCGTCGCCCACGTCGAACTTCGACCAGTTGGTCTTGTCCCCGCAGAGCTTCGAGACGATGACGCGGTCGCCTTCCTTGACCTCGTTCGGGATCAAAACGCCCAGGCGGCTGTAGTGCCCGGGTCCGGACGAGAGAACCTTGGCTTCGCGCGTCGGTGGGTCCGGGTTCGCGAGGTGAAGGCCGGAGCTCGTTTGCGCCTCGAGAGGGAGCAGTTCGATGAGGACGTTGTCGGCGAATGCGCGGAATTTCACTGTGGCTCTCCGTGTCCCCCAGTCAGAATCAACTGCCGCAAAACCCCCGGGCTCTGGTGCGTGACCCCGCAGCGCACGTGCACGACGACCTGTCCGGCCGGGTAGTGCTCGATCGCTTCGACCACGCCGTCGATTTCGATCCCGTCCTTCACGCGCGACGGCATCGGCGAGACGGCAACCATGTCGTGCTGCCCCGTGCCGATGTACGTGCCGCTCGGGAGCTTCCACCAGCGCATCAGCACCGGCTTGCTGAAGTCGAATCGGCGCCGTTCTTCGGCTGGAAGTTCCTCGAGCTTTTTCGCGGCGCCCATCATCGGTCCTTTGGTAGGCGCCCGGGACAAGGCGGCAGAGGGTGGGCAACCGCCGAGTCGCACCGGGCTCCTCCGATTGTAACTCGGCCGCTGCGTTACATCCCGCAGAACGTGAGTTGTAACATGATGTTACAGACCGAGTGGCAGTGGCCCTGTGGAGTGGCCCTTCCCTATAGGGGGAAGGCCACAGACCACTACTGGTCTCCGCTGCCACTGAAGGCCACTCGAGGCCACTCATTCGGCGACCCCCCATTACCCATGCGCAGAATGGTTCGCTCGAACACGGCGAACTCGGCGCAACAACTCGCGCACGCTTGCCCTATTTGAACTAGCACAGATTACGCCTATCTCGCGTTCAGGGATGCGAACTCAGCAGCAAAACCAGGCGATCGCGCTCAGCTGTCAGCGTGGGGGACATTCGGTGTCCCCGCGCCGATGTTACAGACTACCGCATGCCCCGAATCCGCCGCTCGACCGCTCCGCGCCGGTTCGCTTCGAGCCTGTTCCGCTGCATGACCTCGCGCTCCGCCTTCGCCATCTGCCGTTCGTCCTCGAGCGCGGCCCATTCGGGCGTTCCTGGGCGAATCGGTGCGACGTGAACGGGCTGCGGAGGCAGCGAAAGAGCAATCGAAGCGGCCAGAACGAGCGCCGAGACCGCGTCGCCGTGGCCCTCGACCGTTCGCTGCACTTCGATGCGCTCGCCGCCGGACGGGAGAATCACGCCGCGCACCGAGCGGAACTGCTTGATGAGGTTCGGCTCGTCGGGCATGCGGAACTCGCCTTGTAACATCGCCATTCGGACCGTTCGAAAGCGCGTCGCCTTGCTCGTTTCGCCCTCTCCGCCAGTCCAGGGCACGACTTCGACCCAAAGCGACTCCCGGCGCGCGAGCTCTCGGAACGAAAAGCCCTCGTGCTGGTCGCAAAAGATGCGCGTCGAGTCGTCGTGGCCCACGCCGTACTTCGCGCACACTTCGCGCTTCACTCGCGCGGCCATCTCACCGGGCGTTCGGTCCGGTTTCCAAGCGCCGACCTCGTGGATCGTCGTGAGTCTCCCGGTTTCACGTGCAACGCTCGAGCACACGGCCCAGCCGAAGCGGTCCTGTGCGAACGCTTGGTCGACCGCGACGACGACGCGCATCCACGGCTGCCATTGCGGAACGTCGCTGACCGCCGCCATCCCCACGCCAGCGCCGAACCAATCGTCGGTGATGCCGCTTCCCGGGATTGCACCGTACTCTCGCGCCCGCACCCGCTCGTCCGGCTCGGTCTGCTTCGTTTGCTCCTCGGTGATGCCGGTAGGATTCGCGACCCAGCTAGGCGCCCAGGCTGTTACTTGCGATTCGTTGTCGCCCGCGTCGAACCGGGTCGCGTGGTAGTCGGTCAGGCCGAGCGGCGAGGAAATGAGCAGCCGCCGCGCGCCCGGGTGCGTGACGGTCATGGCGTTCAGCGACGCGCAGACCTCGCCGGCCGGGTTCACGCCCTCGACGTTCCATTTCGCCAGCTCGTCGGCCGAGTAGCCGAAGCAGCGGAAGCCCGAGACCGCGCCGATGTTACAGGCGAACACCTTGAAGCCCCGCGGCAGGTCGCGGAGGACGATGGTCCCGCCCTTCGTGTCGAACGGGACGCCGAGGGCGCGCAGGAACGACTCGAGCAGGACGACGCGCTGCTCGGCCTCCTCGCGCCTCGCCGAGACGAACGCCCAGAAGTGCCTTTCGCCCGGCGGGACGCGCCAGTCGCCGAATAGCGTCTCGTTCAGGGCAACTTTGGACGAGGTGTGCGACTTGGCTCCGCCACGGCCGACGCGTCCCACGAAGTCCGAGCCCGGCGATGCATAAATCCGCTCACACTGCTCCGCCCACCACGAGGTCAGCGGGTGGTGACCGGCCCGTTGCAGGCGGTCGTCGATGTACCGAAGCGAGGCGAAGGAGGCGGACAGTCACGCCGATTATCGGGCAGGTCGAGCGTTACAAGTCTCAGGGCCAGCCGTCGTCCGAATCGAGGCACATCGGAGGCTCGCACCGGAACTCCGGCGGCTCGTCGATGAACAGCACGGCGATCACGCACGCGACGACGATGGCGACCAGCGCGGCGGCGAGGATGTCGAGGTGGCCCCTGCTCATGGCTTGAGCTCCGCCCAGGCCGCATCCACAACCGTCCGGAGCATCTCGGCGCGGGACAGCCCACCCTCGGCTGCCCTGAGCTCGTCCAGGCGCATCAGCGTGCGCGCGTCGAACTCAGCCCGCACGAGGGTCCAGCCGGCTTCCTTGCGCTCGGAGTAGCTGATTCTCGAGCCGGAGCGAGACGGGGCGGCCTTCCCGACCGCCCCCCTCTTCCCCGTCACCGCCTCACCACCAGGGTCTCCCCGTCCGTTCGCTGCCACCGGTCGAACACCTCGTTCGTCTTCACGATCCGGACCATCTGCTTTCCAGCCCAGCTCCGGACCTTCTCGGGGATGCTCTTCGTGTTGCTGCCCATCCAGTTCGTCGTCTTCATACAGAGGGTTATACGCTGAGCTATGGCCATAGCGCAAGAGCTTTTCGGTCGATTTTCACGAACCAGCATGAATCGTGCTGGATTCGCGTGAAGATAGGCCGACGGGCCTACACGCAGTCCTCGCACTCGTCGAAGTAGTCCTGGCAAGCCAAGGGGCAGCCCCCATCCCCGTCGAGCTCGGCCGCCTCGAGCCCGGTCGCGAGCTTCTCAGAGCCGATGCGCTTCCACGACGCCGCCGACTCCCCTGGCATCAGGATCACGCACCGAACCCCGACTGCTGGGACATCGCACGGGGCGGCGCCTGGATCCGTGAGCAGCCCGTTCTCGTCGTACTCCTCCGCAATGACGCATCTGCCCGGCGGAGCCATGAACAGATCGCCGCGCTCGTTCGTGGTACCCGGAACGCTCGAGTCGGCAACGTCGAGTCGGCGCCAACCGCACGCGCTTTCCTCCGCCGAGACGCAGACCGCTCCAGGAACTGCCTCGCACGCGGTCATCTCGGCGCCACCGAGGTCTGGCAATGGGCCGCACGCGCAAGCCAGCGCCAGTAGGAGCGCGAACACCCTCTGCATACCTGTAACATCGCCATTCCGCTAGCCAGTTTCAAGTGGCTCCACGTGGAACGACTCAAAGCCGATTCGACGTCACGTCATAGGTTCCCTGACAGGCGGCTAGTCCCTCCGAGTCGAACACCCGAATCTGCTCAACACCTTCGCCCCGCGTTCCTGGCTCATTCCACTCCACGAAGAGCTCGATCGCGCTCGACCACCCGTCGCCAAGCCCGTCCTCTGGGCACGAGTATGCCGCGGTCACTTCGCAGTTGTCGTCGGAATACCCGATGGTTCCGGAGCAAGGGGAGGGGATCTCGGTCGGTTGCTCGGCTACTGTCTCTATTTGCTCTGGAATCGGCCCGCAATTGCCGCTTCGCTCGCGGAAAACCGAGCTGAACGTCCCGGAGCGTTGCGCGCAGTTGCCAGGCTCCGAACGGTCGACCGGCCGCGAATCATCGCCGCAGCCCGCGGAGAACACAACCAGACTGAATGTTACAAGTCTAACCATCGGGGCAGGCTAGGCCCGATGTCGGCCGCTGGCAACTAGTCAGGACTTCGGTCGGGCGCTCTGCTCGGCGATTTCGCGGGTCATGCGGTCGAGGACGGACTCGCCGGGAGGCTGGTCGCCAAGCTTCGCCGCCGGAGCATCCAGCCCAAGGAGCCTGGCTCGGCGCTCAAGTAGCGCAACGAGCCTGTCGACAGCCTTCAGACGCGTCTCTCGCGCCAGCGCCATCACGTTTGGCTGGCCCTCTGCTGGCAGGGCTTCGGAGAGAACCTCCTCGACAAGCCCAATCGCCGAATCGATCCGACCAAGGTCCGTGTCTCTATCGTCCGGCCGGCTCATTCCAACTAGTATGAACTCATTCCGCCGTCACCGTCAATCGCCAGCTGTCCCAGTCTAGTCCTAGTCAATGATTGCGATCATTAGGCCACGCGTAAGTACCTGTAATCACATGCATATATATACGCGTCCTAGTGGGCGAGTACGTATCCACGCACATACGCTATGCGCGCGAGTATTTCTCTGGGCTACAGGGAGGCGAAAGTGACTAGGCAGACTAGGACTGCCGAAATTCAACCTATGGTTTCGCAGGCTTACGGTGTCCTAGTCTTCGCAACCCCAGACTAGGCCAGCCTGCGGGCCGGTTCGTGGCCGTGGCGGATCTGCGCCACTAGACCCCGGGCTCGGCCGACTACGCCAAATCCGACCTGAGCGCCTCGAAGTCCGGGAAGTACCGATACTCCCGCTCGCCCTCTTCGCGCACTCGTACCTTGTCTGAGTTCAGGTCGACCATCACCACGCCGATTCGGATCGTGTTCCCGTGGTTGATGTCGCTTGGGCGCATTTTTAGGGCCTCGATCATGATGTCGGAGGCGCTGAGACCCTCTTTCTGCTTGCAGAGAATCTCGGCCTGTGGCGAGCGCAGCCATTCCCGAACGATCGGCACCCAGCCATCCTGGGAGCGGCGCTTGTCCTGCTCGCGCCGGCACATCGACCGGAGCTCTTGCGTGTCGACGTGCCAGGGCGACCCACTTAGGTACGCGTGGAACGCCTCGGCCCAGAGTTGGTCCCGGTCCCTCCGGAGCGCCGCGATGTCGGCCTCTGCATCAGAGCACCGAATGGGCCAGAAGCGCCGGTTGCCCGTGCGGTCGACCAGGTACTGCCTGTGGTTCGTGGTCCCAGCGAACACGCACTGCCGCGGGAAGTCCATGAACCTCTTGCCGTAGCTCTGGCGGTAGTGGTCGGTCCGGCTCGAGACGAAGTTCTTGATGCGCTCGGCGTCGCGCCCGTTCAGAGCGGCGAGTTCGCTCATCTCGTAGATCCAGATCCGCTTGAGCGCCTGGTAGCTGTCGAGCTTGCCGATTTCCACCGGTGTGTCGCTGAACCAATCACGGTCCTCGCCGGCTAGGATCTTCAGCGCTGTGCTCTTGCCGATTCCCTGCTCCTTCGATTCGAGGATGAGCATGCAATCAACCTGACACCCCGGCTCCTGCACGCGAGCAATCGCCGAGACGAGCCAGCGCCTACCAACCGCCCTCACGTAGTCCGTTGGGGCGGCCCCGAGGTAGCTCGATAGCCACGAGTCGATGCGCTCGACACGGTCCCACTGAAGACCCTTCAGGTACGATCGGACCGGGTGGAACCGATGCTGCTCAGCCACCGCGAGCATCGCGTTTTGTACCGACTCGGTGCTGCACTCGATCCCGACCTCGCGCTGAATCCACACGGCCGTGCGGATGGTGTCCGTCTCCGTCCACTCCCCGGTCGGGTATGGGTCGCCACCGGAAACGGGCGCCGGCTTGAGCTTGACGGGACAACCGGCGAAGTCGTCGTGAGCAAGCACCCCAGACCACGACGGGTGCCGCTCGAGCACAAGCATCACGTTCGCTAGCAGGTTCTTCGGGAAACCCTTTTTGTCGAAGATGATCCGGTTCTGCCAGTCCTTCGGGTCGATGGCGGACGCACTCACAAGACGCGGGCGGCGGGGCGGCGCGTCAGGAGCGTCTTCATCGCTCGGATCGAAGTCCTCTTCTTGGTGCACCTTGCAGACCTAGTCTTCACCGTCTAGACCTTCGGCGACATCGAGAGCCTCGGCTATCGACCGCAGCGACGGGGCAATCTCGTCGCGAATCTGCATACCAATGAACTCGAGAGTCGTGGGCCCATCCGATGTTCCGCCATGGGCTAGCGCGTACAGAGCCCTGGCGATCGCATGAAGCCCGGTTGCCACGTTCACCATCGGTTCTGCGTCTTCGTCGTAATCGAGTCTCATTGCTTCCTCGCTCTCTTGTGCTCCCGAACCAACATCCTCTCCACCAACTCACTCGCCCCGCCCGCATCCTCCGCAAACCAAACCGGCACGCTCAGATCCTGCGCCACCTTCACGAGCGTACCAATCACGCTCCTCGGTTCGATGCGCGACCGGTAAGCCCCGATGCTGATCTCCGTGTACCGCGCCTCCACGACCAGGCACCGAAACCGGTACGTCCGCATCCGCTCGATCTGCTCGATGAACCGCTCCCGGTCGCCCCCGCAGCAGCTCGTGAGGTCCTGCAGGCTCTTCCGCTCGATGGCGATCTCAGCGGTCAGTCCACGGAGCGAGTAGTCACCGCACGGGAGCAGGCACCGCTCGCTCTTCAGGTTCCGGAACCGCAGCGGCGCTTGCTCGCGCTGATCGACCAGGATGACCGGCTCCTTGCCGACCATCTCGCGCACGGAATCGGCCGGAGCTTTCGGGCTGCACCGGCAGTCCTTCCAATCGAGCCCGCAGAGCTCGCAAAGTGCCAGGTCGGCGGCGTTCACTTGGCGGCACCGACCGCGTGGAAACCGTACCGATGCTTACTCGCCCGCGGCCCACCGGCTCGAATGCGCATGAGCTGCCGCGACGTGTCCGCATCGAGCGGCATCAGCAATCGAGCATGGCGAGCGAGCGCAACGCGGAGTTCAATCCCGGCCAGGCCCTTGTCCTGGTAGTGCTTGACGATGTCGGCGGTCGTCACAGCTGCGCCCGCTCCTTCTTCCGCTGCCGATGCGCCCTCACCCTGTCCCTCGACGGCCCGCGCTTCCGCTTCACGTCGCCCAGGAACGCCCGGATCGGCCCGTCAAACTCCGATTCGAGCGCCGCCCGTAGCTTGCGGATTGCGGACTCTTGCGTCTCCTTGACCGTCCTCTCGCTTACCCCGAGCTCCTCCGCGATCTCTTTGAGCGTCATGCCGCCGTCCTTTCGCAAATCTCCTTGAATCGCTTCCATGCCTCACCCGCCGGCAGGGCTTCGGAGCGGAGAGCAGCCGCAAGGTGCGCCGCGGCATCGGACAGCACGCGCTGCTTCCACCGCTCGACCAGCGCATCGGCGTGAACGCACAGGTTCGCCTCGGTGAGGAGATCGAGGTCGTCCGGGATCATCCGCACGAGCTCGGGGGTGCCGCCGATCTGGAGCAGGCGCTTCTCGCGATCGAGTTTCCGCGCCGCCCGGACTAGACAAGGCTCGAGCGGGTGCGCATCGTTCCCGAGCAGTGCTTCGAACACCCGCCGCGTCGAATCGTAGAAAAAATGCTTCGGCTCGATCCCGGGACGAGGGCCGAGGAGCAGAGCGGCGCCGACGAGCAGGCGCTCGGAGTCGAGGTCGCAGGGGGGCAGGGGCGAGTCGGTCAGGCGACTCTCCGCGCGAGCACCGCCCGCGCCGCCAAAACCAGCGCGTCGAGCGGTTCGACCGCTACGCGCTGTAACGTTCCTGCACTACAGGCCGTGCTTCCCCGCGCACCGCCAGTCTCGTAACTACGCGAAACCCCTGGCTCAGACCCCCCAGTTTCGCCGGTTCGTCGTCTTTTAAATCCGCTGCGTATGCCTATTTCGCCAAGGGGCCCAGCGCTGTCCTGTAACGATTCTGCACTAGAAGCAAGCAGGCCGCCGAGCTGCTCGGCCGTGACCTGACCGTACACCTTGCGCACCATGGCGTCGCTGCCGTGGCGCAGGAACCGACCGACCAGGCGCTGGTCCGCGCCGCTCGCCACGAGCCAGGACGAGGCCGTGCGCCGGAGGTCCTTCGGGGAAAGGTGTGACAGCCCCGCCCGCTGGCACGCCTTCCCGACGCCGTGGGACGAGTCGGCCCACCGGATCGGGAGCTGGGCAAACCCGAACTCCACGAGCTCCCGGACATGGGGCAGGACGGGTACCTCGTCGTCCCGCGTCGTGGTCTTGGTGCCAGGCACCCGAACGACCTGGCGCTCCCGGTCGTAGTACTCGGGCTCCATCCGCTCGATGTCCCCCGTGTCGGCCCCGAGACCGATGGCCAGGGCCACGAAGCCGCGTTCCGTGTCGTCCCGGAGCGCCTCCCAGAGCCTCGGGAAGTCCTCGAGCCGGAGCGTACGCTTGACCGGCACGTACTCGGCCGCGAACCCGATCGGCATGATCTCGCTCAGGTCGCCCGGGAACTCCTTCGCGCGCTTGGCGTGACGGAGCAGCTGACGAAGGCACGTGAGCTCACGGGCGATGGTGTTGTTTGCGGCCCCCTCTTCGCGTCGCTGCTGAATGAACGAATCGACCAGGCCGGAGTCGACATTCGCGAGCGGCAGGTCGCTACCCCAGATGCGGACGAAGTGCCCGAGCTTCTCCCGGTACATCCGCACCGTGCCCTCGGCGCGCTGCGTCTTCTTGATGGCGATGATCTTTACAACCCAGCCCCCGAAGCTCGCCGTGAGCGAGGCCGCGTAAGCGGGATTGGCTCGGATGCGCTGCCGGTGCGCGTCCCACGCGTAAGCGGCATCAGGATCGGTGGCGCCGGTCGAGCGCGGGACCTTGTCGATCGCGTCCGTGCGCCGCCAGATGACACCGCCGCGCCAGTAGAAGCCTGCCCTAAGCCTTTTTCCCATCGCTCGAGATCCTCTCGTCGAATTCGGAGCACGTTGCGTCGCACGTAGAACCCGCCCGCCTCGCGCATGATCGCCATGGCCTGCCGGAGCGTGAGCTCGCGATCGGTGCCGCGGTAACGCTCGAGCACGTCGGCTGGGCAAAGGAGCGCAGCATTCAATCGCTCGTTCCTTTCGCCCCGCACGCCCACCCCTCCGCGCACCCCGGCCTCCGCTCGAGCACCGGATCACTCCTCCCCAGCATCCACCCCAGCGCCGCAGCCGCCAGCATCAGCGCAACGAGGTTCAGGCTCGGCGTGCGCGGGGAGCTGAGCGGGCGGGCGAGGATGGGGTGGCCGTCTCGAGTGGCGCGAGTGAGGAGAGACGCGACCATGGCTCAGCCGTTCGTGCCGTCGAGCTGTGCGCCGATCTGCGCCGTGAACTGAACGCCGTCGAGTTGCGACGGCTCCGCGACTCGGGCCTGCCGAACGGTCCGGTAGCGTGCGCCGCGGTCCGGAGTCTCACGCTCCAGCTTGCCATCGCGCTCGAGGTTTCGCAGGTAAACCGTGACGGCGCGCGGGTCGAGTCGAGCAATGCGCGCCACCTCGACCCCTCGCCTCCAGTTGTCGCACGCGGCGAGGATGCGGAAGTTGATGTCGCCAGCGGGCCGGCGCATCTTCTTCGGCTTTCGCGCCTTTCGCTCCGGTTGTTCCGACGCGCCGCTCCTGATTGCCCGAAGCGCCGCGTCGACCTGCGCGAGCTCACCGGCCAGCCGTTGGCGTTCGCGAAGTAGTGTCTGCTGTAGATTCGTGCTCATCGTCGCTCTCCTTCTTTTCCTTGGGTCAATTCCATTTCGGCACCGCCTTCCCCTTCGCCCGAAGCTCCCGGTTTTCGGCCGCGTACGCATCCCGCTCCTCGCAAACCGCCCCAATCTGCCCCGAATACTCGCTACACATCTCCTGCAGCCGCCGCTTCTCGCGTTCGGCGTCGTCGCGTTCCTGAACGGTCTTGTCACGATCGAGCGTCACGACGCGGGCGATGCTGCGCCAGTCGTTGCGGGACTTCGTGACCTTGTGCAGGGCGAGGCAAGCGAGCAGGCACAGGGCGAGCAGGGCGGTGATTGCGGTGGTGGCGATGTAGACGGTCAGCATGCCGCGCTCACTTTCGAGTCGGGCGGGGTGGCGCTAATCAGGCGCGCTCTGCAAAAAGCGGACACCATCGGGTGCGAAAAAGGGAGCGAGCGCGGCGTCATGGCCTACGCTGCTCCCGTGAGAGTCGGGACGGGGGCGGGGCTGTGCTTGTCGAGGTAGACGAGTACCTGGCCCTCGATGGTCACACCGTCGGGTCCGGTCGATACCTTGAACCTCCCAGACGAGCACCAGGTTTCCCGCGGCCCTTCGTCCAAGCAGCGCTCGAGGTTGTAGTCGAGAGTTCGCTGAAGATCTTTGACGCTCGGGACATGTGTCTCGCCGAGCTTCTTCCCGGTGTAATAGACCCAGCCCTTCGCCGCGAACACAGCCGCGATGGCTTCCCAGTCGAGCATCGAGCGGGCGCGCTTGTAGCTTTCGCGCAGTTCTTGTTCGGTCATCTCAACCCCCTCCGCCGCTTCGCCTTCTTCGGCTCCTGTCCGCGGGTTTCGTCTTGGGAAACGAGTGAGAGGAGCAGAGAGCGGAGGGCCGCCACCGTGCACACGACGCTCCCCAACCCGAACCCTGGCGAGAGCGACTCGACGACGGTGATCCTTCCCCGCTTCGGCAACTTCGCGAGCAGCCTCGCTGCTGAGCTGGAAAGGCGGTGTGAGGTTTGTTTCTTCGGCATCACTTCCTCATCGGCATCGCAATGAGCGTCCACTGCGGCTCGTGGGGGAACGTCACGAGAACCGCGTCGATCTCACTTGCGCCCGGCGAGACGCGCATGCGCTGGCCGCTACCGAACGCGTCGCAAAGGAACTGCGCGTCAGCAAAGAACCCCGGTTGCACGTCGTAGACAGCCTCGCCGCGGACCTTCGCTGCGTCCGATAGAACCAGGTCGATCGGCGGGAACGCGAGGCCTTGGGGAATGTCGATCACGAGCGAGGCGCCAGCGAGCCGCGCCGTCGCGCTCCTGTATCCCCAAGTGAAGCGAACCGGGTCTCGTGTCCTCTCGCCGAGTGCACCGAAGAGGATCTCGAGCGCTGAGCGCTGCAACGAAAACGCCTCTAGCTCGTGGCCCGGAACAGGAGAGCCGGACCAGATCAGAGCGCGCGTTCCATCGGTTGACCAAAGTCGATTGCGCTGAGGCTCAACAACAATGCCGGCCAGGTGCGGCCTGGTCGGGTCGTCCGAGGCATGCCTCGCAAGCGACCGAAGCAGTCGAACCGGAATCGTCAATCCCATGTCGTCGAGCTCGATCACGCCGCCTCCTCGTTATCGTTCGCCACCGCCCCAACCGCGATCAACGCCTTCGCCGGAATCTGCGCCCGCCCCGAAAGCCACCGCCAGGCCGTGACGTAGCTGGACGCCGTCTTCTTCGCGAGCACTTCGACGGTCCAGCCACGACGCCGCATGCCGCGCTTCAGAGCGACGAGAGCCGCAACGTTCAGGGAAGCGTCGAGCGCGGCTTTCGGATCTGTAGTTGCAACCGGGGCGAACGGCAGCACGTTGGGGCGAGTGTCACTCACGGTCCGACCTCGAGAACAATCCGCCCACGAGCCAGCCGGCGACGAAGAGCGCGACGAACCTCACGATCTCGAGAAGGTCCACTCAGCCCCGCCCCTTCCGCCCCATGAGCTTCAGCGAGAAGTTGAAGACCTCGGCCACGACCACTCCCACGATCAGCGCTGGGAAGAACAGGGCGATGCCGAGGGTGTTGCGCGGGGTGGGATAGGCGAGCGACGCGAACATCAGCCGACCGCCTTCGCTTCGCCGTTGGGCTTGGCGTCGGAGTCGGGGGCGGACTCTTCTTCGTCTTCGTCGTGTGGCGCGGCGGCACCCGTCGCTTCGTCGTCCCAAAGCCGCCACCCGATCCCGTACCGGTCCTCCAGGTGGGCCCGCTGGACCGTGTCCGGTCGCCGCGCGCCGCTCAGCCAATTGCTGACGACGGCCGGGTCGATGCCCAACTCCTTCGCAAGCGCCCGCTTTTTCCCCCGTTCCCTCAAGATCTCGCGCGCGAGTTCGGCTCCACGGTTCATCGAACAGGCATTATTGTCGTATTCGCAACGTTGTCAAGACTTCAAGCGTTGCGAACATTGCCACATTCGTCAACTATCGAGACGTGCCGAGGAAAAACCCGATGCCTCCGCCGCCTGAGTTGCGGACGCTCCCGACGAGGTTGCGCTACGCCCGCGAGCGCATCCCGATGACTCAGACCGCTCTGGCTAAAAAGGCCGAGATGGACAAGTCGCAGATCTCGCGCATCGAGAAGGGCGAAGCGTCTGACGGAATCGAAGCTGCGACGCTCATCCGACTAGCGCGGGCTCTGGGCACCCCGGTTGGCTGGCTTGCTGCCGATGAAGGTGACCCCGGTCCTGTCCCGCTCTTCCGCGAAGGTGTCGACCGGCGGCGGAAGCCCCGCAGCGAGTAGCGCCCGCTCGATGTAGGCGCCCGAGCCCCTGACGACGGCTATACGGCGGCCCGTGCCGGTAAGCCGAAGCGTCAGCTCGCAATAACCCTCGGCTTTTTCGACGACCCCAAAGACCCTCGGTTCCGCCACGGTTGCCCTCCGGTAACGGGTGAACGGCGAGCATGTGGCATTTCAGGACCGGGCGCTAGAGGTCTGTTTAGACCTGGGACATAGGCCGACATGGGCGACCGGGGCCCTACCCGCGGAACGCAAAATCGACGCGTCGTGAACGTTGTGTTCTTGACAACGTTGCCACCGATGCAATATCAATGGGGCACACCGAAAGGAACCCAGCCCAGTGTCAGCCCTCATCCGCCCCCTGATCGACTGCCTCGAGCGGTTCCGCCGCTTCGAGCTCTCACCGGAGCGCGCCCGCCTGGAGATCGGCGAATGGAGCGTCACCGTCGAACGCCACGAGGTCGAGGCCTCCACTCCTCCCTCGCTCCCCCCGCTCGCGAAGTGCCGGACCGTCCCGGCTAGCGGCGTCGTTCTCGAGGACAACGTGATCCCGCTGCGGAGGGCCGGCTGATGTCCCGCGCCGAATCGGAACACTTCGCCCACCGC
Organism: Polyangiaceae bacterium; assembly: GCA_036503835.1. Taxonomy (GTDB): domain Bacteria; phylum Myxococcota_A; class Polyangia; order Polyangiales; family Polyangiaceae; genus PMG-095. The sequence continues at coordinate 20,020 of DASXWF010000264.1, forward strand.
GCCCGCCTCGAAAAGGCCCGCCGCCTGGTGAACGTGATCGATCTCTACGCCGTCACCGAAGAGAAGATCGATCCGCTCCTGAACGCCGACGCGGTCGTGATCGGAATCCTCGATCGGCTGAGCGACGGCGCGTGGCAGATGTTCGCCCAGGCCGCCCGCGTCAATCCGCCCGGTCCGGCATCTCGCGCGATCGTTCGGCAGACGTACCTCGACCGGGCACGTTGCGCGAAGGGTGAGCGGGTGGAGACGGCGTATTCGTATCGTCAGCCGAGGGTGACGCTGTGATCGCAACACTGATGGCCCCGGCGCTCGTCGAGCGTTCGGTCACCACCCCCCTCGGCCCCGCCCCGCTGCCGACCGTCTACGAAATCGCCTGGACGTGCGGCCGCGTCAGCTCCCCATTCGTCACCTACGAACAGGCCGCCGAGTACGCGCTCGAGGCCGGCGGCTTCCTCCCGTCCGAGCAGTACTTCGTTGACGACGATGGCCGCGTCTACTCGATCGACGCGGACGAGGGCGGGCGGTCGAAGCA
>DASXWF010000265.1:0-1770 GCA_036503835.1 Polyangiaceae bacterium
ATACTGTGCGAGTCGTCGAGCACCAGCGCGATCGCCACCGACGCGCCGTGCGGGCGATCCACCGACAGGCGCGAGCAGCGCACGAGCGGCGTCGCTCCGAGCAGCGCCAGCACGAGCACCATGGCCATGCGCAAGGAGAGCAAGCTGCGGTCTTCCAGCCGCGCCCGTTCCTTGGAATGCGTCTCGAGCTTCGAGACGAGCATCGCGGGGGGAAAAACGCGTTCGGGCGTGCGCCCGCGCCGGAGCAGGTGCGCGACCAGCGGCGCGACGACGAGCAGGCCCACCGCGAGCGCAGCGGCAACGAGGAAGCTCACGCGCCGCGCCCCTCCGCGGCGCGCAGCACGGCGCGCACGACGCGCACCGGGTCTTCATCCGTCCGGCAGATCACGAGCTCGCCGCCGTGCGCGTGCAACGCCGCGCGAAAACGCTCCTGCAAGGCCGCGAGCGCGCCCAGGTAGTCCGCGCGGGCCAAGCTCGCGTTGGTCTCGATCGAAAACGATCCCTCGCTGGCGCGCAGGCGGACCGGCCCCTCTAATGGAAACAGCGCCTCCAGCGGATCGAGCACCTGCACCACGATCACCTGGCGCCCGCCCGTCCCGAGCGCCGCCAGCGTCTCGCGGCCCGAGTCGCCGAGCTCGAGCAGGTCGCTCAGGACGACGAACACGGTGCCGCGCGGAGCGCGCTGCGTGACCGGACGCAGCGCCCGTTCGAGGTCGCCGGGCTCCGCGCCGATGCTGCCGGCCGCTTCCACTCGGGTGAGCGCGATCAGGCTGCGCTCGAAGGCCTCGAGACCGCCCGCCGCGGGCAAGGGAACGGTCTCGGCGCCGCCCAAAAAATTCACGCCGACGGGATCTCCGGAACGGATCGCCACGCGTGTCAGCGCCGCGGCGAGCAGCGCCGCCATGTCGAGCTTGCGGTAGGGCGCTCCGGTGCTGCGAAAGTCCATGGAACGGGTCGCGTCGATCACGAGCCGCAGCGTGCGCTCCGTCTCGGTCTCGAACTGCTTCACGAGCAGGCGCTCGTGGCGCATGAGCGCCCGCTGATCCACCCAGCGCAGATCATCGCCGGGCACGTAGCTACGATGGCCCGCGAACTCGAGCCCCGAGCCGCGCCGCCGGCTCTGGTGCATTCCGACCCAGACGCCATCCGCCACACGACGTGCCTGAAGCCTGAGGCGCCCGAGCGCGGCCCAGTCGAGCTGTTTCGAGAACTCGCGCATGGCTCCAGCTTCTCAGCGCCGGCACGCCGCGATGAGCTTCGGGCTGAGCCGTACGGGGTCGAGCCGCACGCGCGGCGCGGCCCGCCGCCACTCGCGGCAGGCGGCGGTGGCGCGGCCGTTGGCCCCGAGCGCCACGAAGGCCTCGAGCAGCTGCCGCTGGACGCTCGCCCGCTGTTGAGTGGTGAGCTCGGCACCATCGAGCAGGGCGATGCCACGGGCGACGACCTCGACGTAACGACCAGCCCGCGCGTCAGCGAGCAGCGCGGGGAGGGCACGCGCGGCCGCTTCTTGCTCCGCGCGCACCTCGCCGCCGACGCCGCTCCAGGCCGTGGCCGCCTGCCGCGCCGCCTCCCGTCCGGCCTCCGTCAGGCGCAGATCGGTGAGGGGAACCAGGATCACTTGCCCCGGATCTAGCAGTGCTTCCTTCAGGCCGTTATATTCCGCGAGCATCCAGGTGCGCTTCTGGCTGCCCAAGAAGCGTTCCGCCACGTCGACCAGGCTCGAGGTCCCCTCCGCCACGAACCTCAGGTTGTAGGGGATGATGATCTCGG
>DASXWF010000266.1:0-3817 GCA_036503835.1 Polyangiaceae bacterium
GCCGTAGGCGATGATCACGGCACCGCCGACGAGTGCACCCGGCGCTCCGATGGCTACGTCGTCGCAACCGTCGTCGTCGAAATCTCCCGCCGCCAAAGCGCGGCCGAACAGCTCCCCCCCCGCGGCTGTCCCGAACGAGCCATACTTGAAGAGCCGGTTGCCCGACGTCCCGAGACCGCTCGAACCGGAATACAGCACGTTGATGGCGCCGCGCTGGCTGTCCTCCCCCGACACCCCCACGATCAGGTCGTCGTCCCCGTCGCAGTCGAAGTCGCCCACGGCCATTGCCGAACCGAAGCGGTCCGACGTCTCCGCCTCGCCGACCAGGTTGACCTCGACAGCGTTCGCGCGCTCCGCGAACGTTGCACAGAACAACGGCAAACAGACCTGAATCCAGTACCTTCGCATCGCTCACTCCAATCGGTCGGGCTGGCGTCCAGGCACGCCCCCCATCCGGAGGCGCGACAGGACGTCAGCGGGACTCGAGAGATAGATACGGTTCGGTATTCGAGCCGGGCCGCTTTTTCGCTCGGTGTACGTAAGGTGTGCCGCCCGGGCCGCCGGTTCTGCTTGTAACGGGGGAATTGCTCCGGCAGGCTCTCGGCACCGAGACGGAGCGCTCTCGGTAGGCATGGAGGAGCCGCCGAGCCCCGTCGCGGAACTGCTCGCCCAGTCGGACGGCCAGCGCACGATCGGCGCGTTCCAGCTCACGCGCCAGCTCGGGCACGGCGGCTTTGCTCCGGTCTGGCTGGCCCAAGAAGTGTACGGGGAGATCGCGCTGCGCACGGTCGCGGTGAAGCTCTTCTCGCTCGTGCTCGACGCGAGGGAAGAGCGACCCCACGGGGCCCGCGTCATCCTGGCGGAGGCTCGCACGCTCTGCCAGGTCGAGCACCCGAACATCGTTCGCTTTCATTCGATCGCGGTCGACGTGGAGCGAGGCGTCATGGGCCTCGTCATGGAGCACGTCGCGGGCGTCGCGCTCGACCGTGTGCTCGGCGAACGGGGCCGGCTGCCGATCGAAGAGGCCGTCGAGGTCGGGATTGCCGTCGCGTCCGCGCTGGCGGCGGCTCATCGCGCGGGAATCGTCCACCGCGACGTGAAGCCTGCCAACATCATCCACGCAGCGAGCGGTTACAAGCTCATCGACTTCGGCGTCGCACGGGCGCAACCCGGATCGGGCGCCGAGCCGAGCTCGCAGCGCGCCAACGACGTTTTGCTCGAGCAGGACGCCGGCGGGCGGACGCGCCCGCGCACGAACGGCGATACGCTGCGCGTCACCGTCGCGACCGGTACCCTCGGCTACGTGGATCCCGAGTGCTTGGCCCGCGGCGTGCCTGCGACCGCCTCGAGCGACCTCTACTCGCTCGGAGCCACGCTGTTCGAGCTCGTCACGGGGAAATTACCCGCGTGCTCGGGCGACGTCCTGCTCGGCGCGATCCTCGACGGTCGCGCGCAACCGCCCTCACTCGACGCTTTGGTTCCCGCGGTACCGCGGGAGCTCGCCGAGCTCGTCGATAGCCTGCTGGTTCCCGCGCGGAGCGAGAGACCGCACTCGGCGGCCTGGGTCGCGACGCGACTCCAGGGTGTCCGCCGCGCACTCGCCGGGCGATCCACCAGGGTTCCACCCGAGTCGCTCGGACCGTTCCGCGGGCTCGCCCGCTTCGAAGCCAGCGACCAAGGGGTCTACTTCGGCCGGGACCTCGAAGTCGCTCAGGCGCTGCAAGTGCTTCGCGTCCGCGGCGTGCTGGCGTTGCTCGGGCCTTCGGGCAGCGGCAAGAGCAGTTTGGCACGCGCGGGTGTATTGCCGGCGGTCGTCGAAGGCCAGCTCGGCTCCTGGCCCGAGACTTGGGTCTCCGCCGTCGCGACGCCCGGAGGCGATCCAGCCGTCGCCGTGTTCAAGGCGCTCCAACCGCTGCTCGGACCGCTCGACGCATGCGGGCCGCTCGACCTCCTCGCGCTGCTCCTCGAGCACGTTCAGGCGACCGGTAAGGGTGTCGTGCTGCTCGTAGACCAGCTGGAAGAGCTCGCGACCGTTTCGGATCCGAAGGGACGTGACTTCATCGTCGAATGGTTGTTCGCGCTGAGCGAGCAGCCGCTGCCGGGCGTGCGCGCGGTCGTCACCGCACGCCGCGATCTCTTGGATCCCCTTCTTGCCCTTCCCGGCCTCGGGCGGGCGCTCCTCCCGAACGCCGTATTGGTCGAGCCGCTGCCTGCACATGCCTGGCCCGACGCGCTCGATCAGGCGCTCTCGGCATACGGCTTCGCCTGGGAGGATACCGCGTTGCGTGATGCGATCGCTTCGGAGATCGCCCGCACCGCCTCAGCGATGCCGCTCGTGCAGTTCGCGTTATCGAAGCTGTGGGAGGAGCGCGACACCGGTCGCCGCATCCTGACCCGGCAGGCCTACGAACGCATGGGCGGCATCTCGGGGGCGCTCGCCCAGCACGCCGAAGCGACGCTCGCGGCGCTGAACCATGAAATCCCTGCGGGCGCCCAGGATGCCGCGCGCAGGGCGCTGCTTTCGCTCACGACTGCCCAAGGCACCCGTCTCACGCGCGAGCGCGAAGAGATCGAACGGGCGGGCGGCGCCGGCGCAGCACGCGTGATCGAGGCGTTCGAGGCGGCGCGCCTCGTCGTCAGGCTTCCGAACGGCTACACCCTCGCTCACGAAGCGCTGCTCGGCGAGTGGCGGCGCCTCGCAGGCTGGGTGGCGGACGCGCGCAACGCCCGGCTTCTGGTCGAGGAGTTCGAGCACGACGCGGCGCGGTTCGCGGCGGACGCGGAAGCGGTCCCCGTCTGGCGCAAGCGCCGCCTGCTGCTCGTCCTCGACGCGCTGGCCCGAGAAGCGCTGGAGCTCGGTCCGCGCGCCCGAGGATTCTTGGAGTCCGGACTGCGCGCGGAACGGAAGCGTCGGCTGGCCCTGACGATCGCGCTCACGGCGCTGGTCGTGGTCGTGACCGGAGCCGCCGGCACGTACCTCCTCGCGGTACGCCACGAGCAGGCGCGTACGCGCGACGCGCTCGCCCGCGAGCGCGAGAGTCGCGCCGTCGCCGAGACCCGGACACGCGAAGTCCAACGGGCGCAGCAGCGCATCGACGAGTTACTACGAGGAGTCGCCGCTTCGCCCGAGAAGACGGAAGTCCTCGAGCTCCAGGCGCGGATTCGAGGCACCGAAGGACCAACGTCGCCGAAACCGCTCGCCGCGGCACCGCGCGTGCGCGAGGCCGCCGAACGGCCGGGCGAGCCCCGAACGCCGCCAAGCGCGGCGCCCGCGGCCGCCCCGAGCATGCGCCTGCAAGTCGATTGGTGACGCATGCGATCGCGGAATCCGTCAGGGAGGCGCGCGGATCGCCAGCCAATCGATGCGCCAATCGTGCTGCTTCGCGTACTCGGCGTCGAAGACGTCCTCCTCCCGGTCCTGACGAACCCAGATGCGGAAGGTATCGGATGAGAGAAGCTGGATCGACGTCGGGCCGAGGACAGGAACGAAGTCACCAACCTGCGAAAGCGACGTGAAGACGAGGGGATTCGGACCCAAGTCGCACGCGAACGGGACATCGACGAAAATCTCGCTCCCTTGGCCCAACCAGTTGGTGTCGCTGCGACCCGTGCAGCCATCCGCGATTGGTGCGGTCGGATCGATCGCCAGCCAGTTGATGTGCCAGTAACGCACCTGAGCCGCGTAGGCGTCAAAGTCGTCTCGGTGTGCGTAGGCCCGAAACCCCGTCGGGCCTGGATTGCTGATCGCCCCCGGTCCGTCGGCGGCCCAGTGCTTCGAAAGACCGCCGAGCGACGTGAAATAGCGCGGCGAGTCACC
>DASXWF010000267.1:0-7591 GCA_036503835.1 Polyangiaceae bacterium
GTGTCGGTCGTGAGGATGGTCCAGCTGCCCATGGCGCCGTTCATCGTGACGGTGCCCTGGAGCCGCTCGTGCGGCGCGCCGAGGTCGAGCGCGAGGCGGCCGTTGATGTACACCCACACGTCGTCGTCGCCGTAGAACGCGAGCGATCCGGAGCCGCCGTAGCGGAACAGGTAGCGAATCTCCGACGTGAAGTAGAAGTTGCGCGAGACGCCCGTCACGGGCTTCACCGGGCCGCCCGTGCCGGCCGTCATCGCCGTGTACGAGCCCTGCGGGTCCCACTGCTGCGGGACGTTGTTGCCGTCGTTCGCGACGCACGCGCCCGTGCCCACCGTCCAGTACGGCCAGAGGTTGCAGAGCTTGGTCGCCCCGATACCCGTCTGCATCTCGAGCGGGAAGAAGCCGCTCGAGAGCGTGTTGGCACCGGCACCGTTCACGGCGGGGATGGTGACGCCCATGAAGATGTCGTGGAGGTCCGTGTAAACCGTACGGCCCTCGCTGCTGCTGAACTGGAAATCAGTGCCGACGCCCGCGAGCTGGATGGTGCTCACCACCTTCTGGCTCTTGGTCGAGTCCGCGTACCACTCCTTGAAGGTGTCGGGGCTCGTCACGACGGGGACCATCGTCTCCATGCGCTGGGGATTCGCCGCGCCCGCGGTGCACGTGGTCACGCCGGCCGCGCCTTGCAGAAGACCGGTGTTGTCCCAGTCGGTGAAGCGGCAGGCGCACATCTTCGTCGGGCCGAGCACCGGCTTGCCGTCGGGACCGAGCGTGTCGGCGGCGATGCCCTTGCAGAGCGGCGTCGAGTCGCTGGCCCAGCAGCCCTCGTTCATCTCCGGAGGGCGACCGCTGGCGTTCGGCACGCAGCGATTGCCGGCGCCGAGGAAGTAGAAGTCCGGATGCCCCATCGTCCCGTTCTGTCCGTCGAAGTCTCGGAACGTGATCGGCAGCTCGAGGCACTGGCCGGTACCCACCGAGCACGCCGTCGTGTCGGGCGACGCCACGTCCGAGCACATGAAGCCCGGTTCGAGCTGGCACGCTGGTGAACAACCGTCGCTGCCGATGGCGTTGCCGTCATCGCACTGTTCGGGTGGCACTGCCGTGGCGTCGACGTTGCCGTCGCCGCAGACCGCCGCGCACGCCTGCGTCGTGCCGCCCGGACGGCAATCGGGCTCCATCGTGCAGGTCTTGGAGCAGCCGGTCGCGTTGCCGTTGAAGAGGCCGTTCAGCATGCCGAGATCGCAGCTCTCACCGGCTTCCATCATGCCGTTGCCGCACACGGACTTCGTGCACATGCTGGGCGCGCCGGCCGCCGCCATCGTGCAGCTGGAGCCGGGTTCGACGACGCAGGTGCTGGAGCAGCCGTCGCCGTTCATCGCGTTGGCGTCGTCGCACTGTTCGGTTCCGGTCTGCACGCCGTCGCCGCAGAGCGGCGTGCACGGCCTACCTGGAATGCGGCACTGCCAGCCGGGCTCCACCGCCGCGCAGTCCGTGGTGCAACCGTCACCGGAGTTGGTGTTGCCGTCGTCGCAGCCGTCCGTCGGTCCGACGAATCCGTCGCCGCAGATCTTCGCCGGCTCGCACGGCTGACCGGGCGCGGGACACACGGCGCTGCCTTCCAGCTGACAGGCTGGAGCACTGCAGCCGTCGCCGCTCATCTTGTTGGCGTCGTCGCACTGCTCGCCGTCGTCGAGCGCGCCGTTGCCGCACTTGTCGACGAAGATGCCGCCACCTTGTCCGAGACCGCCTCCGCCCCGGCCTGCACCCGAGGTGCCGCCGCGACTGGGACCGTTTCCAGATCCGTCGTCGTCGTCCCCGATACCGGTCTTGGTATTCGAGTTCGCCGAGCAGCCGGCGGCAATCGCGAGAGCAGAAGCAACCCAACAAAGGTAGGCGGGCTTGAACATCGTTTTCAGCCGATATTCTGACCGGTCGAGGTCCCTTGGCAAGCGGGGCTGAGACGGCTCTGCGTCGATTCTTTGGGTGGAGGGTCGGCGTTCGGGTCTCGTCATTTCTGTTCTCGGCATGGCTAAGCTCACCCGCCTAGGTGTGGCGAAGCAGCGATTTCGGATCGCTCAATCTGCAGGCTCCGTACAGGCTGGAAGATTCGAGCTGAACGGGATCGGGCGGCCCGCTGCGAATTCGCTTCATTTCACGCGAATCTTCTGCACCACGTCCCCTTCGGCGACCCGTTCCCAGCCGGGACCGGCCTGCCCGATGAGGGCGTATTCACCGTCGAGGTGGGGCTGGTCGCCGAGCGTCACGAAGAATTGACTCGAGCCGGTGTCGCGCCCGCTCAGCGCGATGCCCACGGAGTTCACCGCGAAACGCGCCGGCGAGGTTTCGCAGCGCAGCGGCGGGCGTGGCGCGCCGCCGTAGCCGTCGCCGCCCGGATCCCCGAGCTGGGCGACGAAGCCGGGAACGACGCGATGGATGAGCACCCCGTCGTAAAATCCCGCGCGGGCGAGCTCGGCGATGCGCGTGACCGCGACCGGAGCCAGTCTCGGATCGAGCGTGAGCTCGAGCGGCCCGGCGTCGCTCGTGATCTCGAGCCGGATCGGCGACGCAGCCAGACGGCCGAGCTCTTCCGGTGGTGAAGCGGCCGCCCGAGCAGATTCGCAACGCCGCCCGCGCTCGCCGAGCAAGCGGAGTCCCTTCTCCGCGTGCAGCCGCAGCGTAGGATTCTCGGAACCGCAGTCGTCCTCGAGCGCTCGTTTCGAGCCGAGGAGCTGGAGCGCGCCGGCAGCGTCGAGCAGCGCGCTCTTCACCTCGATGTCCGGTGTGGAGCGCCAGCCGTCGAGCGCCGCGGCGAGCGCGCGCGAAACCTCCGGATCCGGCGCCAGCGTCGCCCCTTCGACGGAAACACGCTGCGGATGCTCCGCCGCGAAGCGCGCCGCCGTCGCCACCGGTCCGGGCGCCTTCTCGCCGAGAGCGCGCGCGACGAGCGCGCCGGCGCCGCCCACCTCGGGGTGGCCCGCGAGGAGCTCGAGCGCCCGTTCGCGCACGATCGCTTGCTCGGCGTTCGCGAGCTCGCGAAACTCGCGCAGGCGCGAGCCGCGCAGCGGACCGCGATCGAGCACGGCGAGGCGTGCGAGCCTGCCGCTCGGGCCCTTCGGATCCGGATCGCAGGCGGCGAGCTTCGGGCTGCGGCTACCTCCGCCCGCGATGAGCTGCGCCGAACGGCAGCGCAGCGTGATGCTGCGACCGCGGAGCGCGCGCTCTTCGGGAACCGGCAAGTCCGCGAGCCGCGCGAGCTCCGGCAGCGGGTGGGAGAGCGGCGACTTCAGCGCGCCGAGCGCGCTCGTGAGCACGCCGAACTCCGCCGAGCGCAGCGTTCGCTCCGCGACGGCTTCGGGCTCGCGCAGCAGGGCGGAAAGCGTGCGGGCGAGCGCGGCCTGGCCGGCGTCTCCGAGGCGCCCGAGAGCGCGCGCGGCGTCGGCGCGCTCGGCGGGGGTGAAGCTCGGCGTACCGAGCACGCGCTCCAGCGCCGTTGCGGCCGGCTCCCCTGCGCTGGCGAGCGCTCGTACGGCGAAGGCGCGTTCCGCCGCGTCGCCGAGCGCGGCTTCCGCGACCTCGAGCAGGCGCGCGCGCACGGAATCGGACAGGTTCGAAAGGCGCGTGAAGGCTTGGAACGCCGCGCCGAGGCGGGGAGTTCGGCGGCTCGCGGCGTCGAGCAGCGCGACGAGCGAGGCGTCCTCGAGCTTGCCGCCGCGCGCGGCGAGCGTCCCGAACGCGAAGGCGGCAGCTCGCGCGAGTCCCTCTTCGCTCTCGAGCCAGGCGCGCAGCGTTCGCTCCGCCTCCGCGCCGCCACAGCGGCCGAGCGCATCCGCAATCGCGCTCGTCGTATCGAAGAGTCCCCGTACGGGTGCGCCCGGCGTGGGTCCAGCCAGCAGTGAGGCTTGCCGCGAGACCAGCGCGCGGACCGTCTTCTCCTCGCGATCCTTGCAGGCGTACCCGAGCCCGTAGGCGGACCACACCAGCACTTCGGGATCCTCGTCGCCGAGGCTCTTCGCGAGGAGCTCGGCCGAGCGCGCGTCGGCGATGCGCGCGAGAGCACGCGCCGCTGCGCGACGCACGGGTACGTCGCGGTCGCTCAGATCCTCGGGCGCGACCGCGCGACTTTCGCGCCGCTGCTCGGCCGAAAGCAGCGCGCTCGCCCGCGCGACCGCGTCGCGCCTCGGGGCGGAGCTCGCCGCCCCGGCGCTCGGCTTGGCCGGCGTTCCCTGCACGGCGCTCGTTTTGCGGCAGCTCGCAACGAAGCTCAAGAGAAGCAGCGCGCCGATCGACGCGGTCTTCACCATCCGAGGACCACCGCCCGGCCGAGCAACCACGCGCCCCTTTCGCGAACCGCGCGGAGCGAGCGCCGTCCCGGCGAGACGGGCGGCGAGGGCGCCGGGAGCGGTTCCGCATCGAACCCCGCTCGGCGAAAGATCCAGAGCGCCCGCGGCAGATGGAAGTCGCAGCTGACGAGACCGATGCGATGCACGCCGAGGGGCGCGAGCAGCCGCCTGCAATTGCGCGCGTTCTCGAGCGTATTCCGAGACTCCGTCTCGAGCAGCAGCGCGCTCTTCGGAACGCCCTGCGCTTCGAGGGCCCGGCCGAGCTCCTCGGCCTCGAGCAGCCCGGCCCAGCGCTGTCCGCCGCTCACGACCACGCGGCTGGCCAGCCCCTCTCGAAAGGCAAGCGCGGCTCGCTCGACCCGTCGTCGTGCCGGGCCCGGCAACCGATCGGGCTCGACACGGCAGCCGAGCAGCACGAGGGCGTCCATTCTCGCCCGGGACGATACCAAGCGCGTCAGAGCCGCGAAAGCGCGCGTTCCACGAGCCAGGCCGGCCCGACCAGCAGGTGCACCAGGTTGCGCAGGAACGCGGGCGAGCGCTTCTCCCACACCGCGTGGCCGACGAACTGGACGATCCAGCCGAGCACGAACAGGCCGAAGCCCCACCAGAACGGCAGCGCGCGCCCGAGCGCCACGAGCGCGAACAGAATGAGACCGGTGATCGCGCCGAGCACGCGCGCCGACACCACGTAAAATACCAGGATCGCAGCGGCGACGATCTCGGCGAGCGAAAGCGTGAACGAGCCGAGCGTCACGAGCCGCACCGCACCGAGCAGCGTTGCGGCACCCACGATGATGCTCGGGATGCCGATGAAATGACACGCCTCGTTACCGAGCGCGCGGTGGTACCCGGTGTATTCGCGGAGGCGCGACTGCATGGCGCTCGAGACGCTGAGTTCCACCCCGGAAAAATACGACCTTGGGAACGGTCTCGCCAGTGTGATACTCGAACTTTCGTGACGCGGCCGTGGACCGTGCTCGAGCATTCCCCCCTCCAGAAGCTCGAGGACAATCTGTGGGAGGTGGAGGGCGCCGTCCCGGGGTTCCCGATGCGTCGCAGAATGGCGCTGATCCGCCTCTCCGACGGCTCGATCGTGGTGCACAACGCCATCTGCTTGGGGGAGGAGGCGCAGCGCGCCGTGGAGGCGTGGGGCACCGTTCGCTACATCGTCGTACCGAATCCCTGGCATCGCCTGGACGCGCCGGCATACGCAGCGCGTTATCCCGACGCCAGGGTGCTCTGCCCGCGCCCGGCGTACCGCCGAGCCACCCAGGTCGTGCGCGTCGACGGAAACCTCGACGGCCTGCCCGCGGACACCGCCCTCACCGCCGAGCCGCTCGCAGGCTCGCGCATCGATGAGCACGTGTTCGTGGTGCGCTCGGGCGAGCGGAAGACGCTCGTGTTCGGCGACACCCTCATGAACAACCCGAAGCTCCCCGGCTTCAAGGGTTGGGCCTACGGCTTGACCGGCTCCACGTCGAACGGCCCCGTCGGCAAGCCGATGGTCACGCCGCTCGCGAAGCTCGTCATGGTCGCCGATCGCTCGAGCTTGCGCGCGCATCTCGAGCGGCTCGCAGCGGCGCCCGGTCTCGAGCGAGTTCTCCCCGGGCACGGAACGATGGTCGAAGGCGGCGGCGCTGCCGCGATGCTGACCGAAGCTCTGGCGTCACTCTGACGCCGCCGGCTCAGCGAATCGCCAGCAGCTCGATGTCGAAGACGAGGTCGCCTGCCGGCGTTCCCGGTCGCGCCGGCTTCTCGCCGTAGGCGAGCGCTGCCGGGATCCAGAAGCGCGCCTTTTCACCCACCACCATCAATTGCACGCCCTCCGTCCAACCGGGGATCACCTGGCTCAACCCGAAGCTCGTCGGCGAGCCTCGCAGGACCGAGCTGTCGAACATCTTTCCGTCTTTGGGGGTCCAGCCCGAGTAGTGCACGCTGACCTGGTTCGTCTTACTCGGATGGGCGGTGCCCGTGCCCTTCGTCAGGACTTTGTAGACGAGGCCCGACGCGGTCTTCGTCGCATCCTTCGGCGGTTGCTTCAGATCCTTCGGTACTGCCGGGGGTTCGACGGTTCCCAGGAATTCGAGCTCGAGGATCAGATCCTGGGTGGGCCCGGGATGTCCGGGGCCTGCGCCGTAAGCGATGCTGCCCGGCATCCACAGTCGGCGCTTCTCGCCCTCGACCATGAGTAACAGCGCTTCCTGCCAGCCGGGCGCCATCTGATCGAGTGGCATCACGGTGGGCTCGGGCGTCGCGAACGCTTGGCGACCGCCCATCCAGCCGGTGAACGCCACGCGCGCGGCATCCGTCTTCTTCGGATGCTTCTTGCCCGTGCCAGGCGTGAGCACCACCATCGCGAGTCCGCTCTTCGTGCGCACGGCGTCCTTCGGTGGGGTGGCCTCGGGCGCGGGCTTGGGCGGTGGAGGTGCGGGCCGCGGCGGGGCCGGGGCAACGGACGGCTCCGGCGCGGGTGTGGCAGCCGGCGTCGGGCTCGCTGCGGGTGTCGGTGCGGTTTCGGCGGCGGGCGGCGCCTTCGTTTCACAGCCGGCGGCGGCGCCGAGGAGGAGGAAGGGGAGCAGGCGGAGCGGCGAGCGAGACATGGCGGCGGAGTGTAGTAGGTTTCGCCGCGGATGAACGAGTTCGGCGTGCGTGACGAAATGGTGCCGTCCTCACGCTGGGGGGGGCGGCTCTCGCTGGTGGCGCTCGCGCTCGCCGCCGCGGGGTACGGCTGTTCCGCGCAGCAAGGCGTGCAGCGCCTGGCGGACGGCAGCTATCGCGTCGAGTGCGAGGCGGCGCTCCTGCCGTGTCTGGAGCCGGTCGCCAAGATCTGTGAGCTCCACGGCTACGACGTGGTCAAGGCGACCGAAGATCGCAAGCGCTACGGACCGAGCCCCTGGCAAGCGGACGTCGTGAAGTCGAGCGCCGTCGTGCGCTGTCGTGAGGCAAAGCCGTTTTTCTTGTTCGGCGGGGGCGAATCGCAACCCGCGCCGGTGCCGAGCGGCTCCGCGCGCCCCGTGCGTTCGGCGACGCCACCGCCACCGCCACCGCCACCGCCCGTCGCGCCGGGTTGCGTGCCGGGTACGAGCCTCGCGTGCGCGGCGCCGTCCGGCTGCACCGGCGCGCAAATCTGTGCGCCGGACGGCAGGCGCTTCGGTCCGTGTGAATGCGCGGCGCCGGCGCCCGCGGCGACGCCGGTCGCGCCGCCTGCGGACGCGGGCGCCCCTTGAAGGGAGAGTGAATGAGGCGGATCGCAA
>DASXWF010000268.1:0-3758 GCA_036503835.1 Polyangiaceae bacterium
CACGTCGTGATACGGCGTGTCCACGACCACGAGCTCGACGGCGTCGGTCACCGATTCGCTCTCTGCCTGGATGCCCTGCAGATTGCTCCAGACCGGAGCCGGCAGGCAATCGCTCGTGCCGCCGGAGGCCTCGAGGCACTCGGACGCCTCGCACATCTCGTCCTCGCCGCCGCGATCGAGGCAGGCTTCCGTGCAGTCGTCCACGCTCTCGCAGCTCACCTCGTAGAGCTCGAGATAGTCCGCGTCGCTGCCGGAAAAGCCGGAGCTCCGGGCGCGGGTCGCCGTGCGCGCCGCGTCGAAGACCTCGTCGTCCGGGCAGCCGCAGACGTTCGGGAGCACGGAGCCGCACGTCGTCCCGTCGCATTCTCCGCACTCGATTTCGGCGCCACAGCCGTCCGCGATGCGCCCGCAATCCTTGTGCTCGGCCTCGCAGGTCGTGGGCTCGCAGTTGCCGCCACCCCCTTCGCCGGCGCTGCCGCAGCCCGAGTCGCACATGACGAGCGAGCCGCAGCCGTCGTCGAGGACGCCGCAAACGACGCCGCTCGACTCACATGTGCGGGGCTCGCAGCCCGCGCTGCCGCCTTGGCCCGCGCCGCTGTCCCCGCCCGTGCCCGCCGTGCCGCCGGTGAGGAGCTGGCCGGGATTGGCCGGCGCCGGATCGTCGCCGCACGCGACGAGCGCGCGAAGTGCAACAGCCAGTGTGACACCCGTGAGGAAGATGTTTCGGTACGTCAAGGAGGTGCTCCGGAGCGTGAAAGGGATCGTGGACCCGTCCCGGCGTGATTCTAACTCTTCGCGGCCGCGTCTCACTGGCCGCAACGAAGAAAATCGACGTATGCTCCGGACATGTCGAAAGCAGCAAGCGTGGCAGCGGCGGCTCTTCTCTTCGTCGCGGGCTGCAGCGACGCAGACGATTCCGCCGACGACGCCGCGGCCGGCACCTCCGGGACGGGCGCCGGCACGGGCGGAGCCTCCGGTAGCAGCGGCGGCGGCAGCTCCGGTGCCGGTGGCGGCAGTTCCGGCAGCGGGGGCGGCGCCGGGACGGCCACGGGCGGCAAGGGCGGCGGTGGTGCCGGGGGGACCGCCGGTGGCGGGCCGGTGGCGCGTGGCGCCATCTCCTTGAACGTCCTGGCCGGTTGCGCGCTGCCCGAGGGCTACCTCGATTTCCCGGCGATTTCAGGCGGGCATCCCGTCACGGCAACGGACAAGAGCGGTGCCATCGCTCACGGCGCCATGACCGTCGACGGCAAGGCGGCGAAGGTCCTTTGTTCGTTGAACGGAACGACCGCGATCGACTTCTCGGGCGGCATCACCATCGGTGCCGGCACCTCGATGAGCCAATCTCAGGTCAACGCGGGGCCGCTCGCGGAAGGGGAGCCAGCCGACGGCGGCGCGCTGGTTGCAGGAGCGGTCGTCCCGAAGCAGTACGCCGCGCCACTCGACGGCTGCACGCACACGCCGATCGAGTTCGACCCCGCCGCGGGCACCGTGTGGGGAGAATTCACCTGCCCGAGCTTCGAGACCAGCGACGGGAGCGACTCGTGCGAGCTCGGTACGAGCTACTACTACTTCGAAAACTGCGCGCTCTGACACGCGCGCTTCGAAGCGGAGCGACCGCTTACTTCTTGGCCGGTTGCCGGCGCGCCAGCGCGGCTTTCGCCGCTTCCTGAACGACGGGTGCCGGATCGCTCGTGGAGAGCCGCTGGAGCTCGGTCAGAAGCTCCGGGCGCTGCTCGAGCCAGCGCTCGATCACCTGAACGAGCTTCAGCCGCGTCGCCACCTTTTCGATCGCATTTCCCGCCGCGGTGAGCGCCGAAGCCAGCGTGTTCGAAGGTTCGCGCACGGCCACGGCTTCGATGGCAGCGACCTGGACTTCGGCCGGACCGTCGGTGAGCGACTTGGCGATCACCGTGTCGGCCTCGGCGCCCGGCATCAGACGGATGGCGTCGACCGCGGCCACGCGCACCTTCGCGTTCGAGGCCGTGAAATAGGGCTTCACCGGCTCGAAAGCGCCCGGATGGCCCGAATTCGCGATGCTGCGGAGGGCGTCGACCTGCTCCGCGGGTGTCTTGGCTTCCTTCAACGCGGCGAGCAGGGTTTCGACGATGCGGTCGGCTCTGTCCTTCGCGCCCTCTTCGCGCAGGCGCCGGCAGATCGTGCCGAGGGCGTAGAGCGCGTGCACCCGTAGCGCAGGAACGCGCAGGTAGCGCTCCAGAGCCGACACGGCGTTCGGCGTTGCCGCGGTCGTGCGAGAGAGCGCGAACGCCGCGGAACGGCGCGTCGTATCACCCAGCTTGGGGTCGTCGGCGAGCTCGATCAAAGCGTCCTGCGCGGCAGGCGTTCCCGCCGAGGAAAGGGCGTCGATCAGCTCCGAACCGGCGTCCGCCTTCTTCCGGACCTGGGCGAGCGCGGCCGGAATGTGCCTCGGCTGCGTGCGCAGGATCGCGCTCATCGCCGTGAAGACCTTGTTCTGGCTCTCGAGTCGCGCTTGACGTTCGGCGACGACGTCCGGCTGTTGCTGCTGCCCGAGCACGCTGCCGGAAATTTCGTTCCGTTTGGGATCCTTCGCCTGCTTCTCGAGCTCGGCGAGCGCCGTCTCGAAGGTGTAGTTGCCGATGCGCAAGGCGTCGTAGTCCATGCGCGGCGCCCGCTGGGCGGTCTTGGGATCGATCACTTGCGTCGCCGCGACGAGCTCCGCGAAAGCAACCGTCGCCGCGGAGGGTGGTCCCTTCACCACGAGCTTCACGTCGGTCTTGGACGACACCTCCGTCGTCGCGAAGCGCGTGAGGACCTCGTCGTGGAGCTCGAGTTGCTCGATGCGCGACGAGCCGCCCTGGCCCTGAGCGAACAGGATCTTTCCCTTCGAAGCCTTTACCTCGAGCGCGATGTTCGCGTTGAGTGCTCCGAGCGAGGCTTTGCCCGCGGTGATGCCGTCGTAGGAGACCTTGCGTTTCGATAGCTCGCCCGCGCCGATGCGCTGGTACTCCGCCTCGTAGGTGCCCGACGCATCGTCTTCCTTCGCGCTCCAGCGATCGCCCGTACCCTGGGCCACCTGGAGTGACGCGGCCAGCGTTCGACAGATCGAGGTCGCGAAGGTCGTGTTCGCGGGACTGGCCCGGAGCTCCACGAGCTTGCCGCGCTCGAGCACGAAGACGAACGGCGCGCGCAACTCCTCGGCGAGCTTGGCGAACGCGTCGCGCGTGGCCGGATCGGCTCCGGAAAACTTGGGGCTCGCGAGCGTCGCGACGACCCGCACCCTGTCGCCGTCTTCGTGTTTGGCGTCGAGCGAAAGGTCGGAGATGAGCGTGAAGGCGAGGGTCTTCGTGCCGGAGAGCTCGAGACCGCTTGCCATCTCGAGCGCATACACGGAGCGAACGTTGTCACCCCAGAGCGGCGGGAGGGCAGCGTGCCGCTCCATCGCGGACGCGGCGGGCGGCGCCGAGCCTTCGACGGGCGCCGTTTCACAGGCCGCGAGGAGCCCGCTCGCAAGGAGCAGCGCCAGGATCCCGACATTTCGTTCCGCCGTCATGGGTAGGCGCGAAGTCTAACCCAGCATGGAGGCCTGGTCACGGCGGTGTAGACGCACTCGTCTTGGCGTGACATGGCGCAGCCTCACCGAGTGACGATGCCCGAGTAGACGCACTTGTTTTCGACGCAATCGACGGTTTCGCCGGAGTCTGGAGGGCAGCACTCGGAGTAGTCGTTGCAGGAGTTACCGGACCTACGGCAGCCGCTGCAAACGACCTCGCCGTTGGGGC
>DASXWF010000269.1:0-1723 GCA_036503835.1 Polyangiaceae bacterium
GCTGCGGTGCGGGCAGCGGTCCGGGAAACGATGGTCCGCCGGGGAGCGGGAATCGTGGGACTGTCTTCGGCGGCACTTCGAGCGGCGGCCGCTTCGGCAGCGGCACAGTCTTCGGTGCGACGGGTTTCGGTCGCGGCGGGAAGTTCGGCACCGGAAAGAGCGGCGGAACTATCGGCGGACCTTCGGGGATCTCACGCGGGAGCGGGATCGGCGTCGGAATCCCCGGCCGTGGCCGGGTTGAAGGATCGCCGGGGCGACGTCGAGTAGGCGCGGGGCGCCGAGGTGTGCGGCGTGGCACCGGCACGCGGCGGCGGCGCGGGACGATCTTCGGGATGCGTTTGATAACCTCACGTAGGATGCCTCCAAATGCTGGACCTGCAGCTAACACTTCGGTCGGAACACGACGCCGCGCCCGCAGCTCGGCAAGCGTCCGAGCGGCTTTCACGAGCGGATTGGAACGTGCTTGTAGCCTTCGCTCAAGCTGTGTGCGTGCACCACGAGCTGAGAGATCCGAGCCGATTGATCGTGGTTGAAACCCGCGAAATAGCCCGCGGGTGAAGTGGTTGGGGATGATGCGCCCGATGCGCTTGCCGCTGCGCTTGTCGATCAGAATCGGGTAACCGGGCCCGAAGGGCTCGTCGGCTTCCGGAATTCGCTTGATGGTCCAGCCGCCCGGCGGCACGGGAATCGTGTCTAGCGGCACCGGGACGCCTTCCTCCAACAGCTGCCCCGGCGGCAGCGTCTCGGGTGTCGTGAGGATGATGCCCGGCACTTCATCGGGCACAGCCGGCGGCGGCGTGACCGGTGAGGGGAGCTGCTCGAGCGGGATGCGCTCGGCGCGCTGACGCTCGAGTTCGGCCTCTACGGCCGCGCGGATCCGCTCGCGCTCGGCCCTGACCCGCTCGTCGTCGTCGCCGCCGAAGCCTGGGATGAACGGGAACGGAAACGGAAAGCGGACGTCATCCGGCATCTACTTCCGTCGCATCCGCCGCAGCTTCGCCATGTGGCGCTTCGCTGCCGCGCTGCCCTTCAGCAGGCGCTGACCCTTGCCCCGACGGGCAGCTGATCGCCGCGGTCCAGCCCGCTTTGAACGCTTCCTGCGCGTCCCAGTCGTCCGCGTACGGCTCTTCCTGCCCCTGCGCCCACCGTTCGAACGCGATCTCCCAGCGGTCGATAGCAGCGCACTCTGCGCTCCCGTCAGGTCGCCCCACATCGTTTGCTGGCCGCGTTTGTCGCCCATCGAGCTGCCTCACTTTCGGATACCCGCGGGCATGATGTCTTTCGCGTGCTCGCGCCGCAAGGCGTCACGATCTACGAAGGTTGCACGTGGATCCGTAGGCGGCGAATTGTCGGGCCGGGGATCGGGCGACACGTACTGGTCGAAGCGCCCCTGGAAGCGCTGCTGCGTTTTAGCGAGCCTCGCGACGGCGTCTCTCAGCTCGACCACCTCGACCGCGAGTGCAGTTGGCGTCTGTTTCTCGACGGCGTCGAGCCGCGATCGCAAGTTCCTCACGAAGCTCTCGTAGGTAGATCGCCACAATGCCGTGGCCCGCCTCTCGGCTCTCTGGTCGAAGATGATCCACGCGAGCGCGACGAGCCCGCCGGCAGCGAGGGCAAGGGCAAAGACGAAGGTGCTTGTTGAGATCACGTGCGGTCCCCTTGTAAGAAGCGCTGTTCATTCTGCCACAAAACCCCTGTGCATAACCCTTCCTTCCCCCCTGGA
>DASXWF010000270.1:0-5923 GCA_036503835.1 Polyangiaceae bacterium
GTACCGCGAGCTCACCGCGGCGAGCGATGGTGCCGGATCGAAGGCGAGCCCGTAGAAAACACCGAGCCCCGTGCTCTCGACGGCGGCCCGCACCTCGCTGATCGGTTCGCCCGTTCTCGAGTCACTGCCGCAGTCGACGACGCCGAAGCAACCTACGACGAGCGCAAGCAGGTGTAAGCCCGAGCTTCGAGACACAGCGCACCAACGCACTCCCAACGCCACGGCTCGGGACGATACCAAAAATAGTGGAACGTTCTAGTGGTGGTTCACGCGAAGCGGCGGGTGCGAGCGAATGGTGGTAGAGACAGGCATTGGTCGGAGTCCGCTCGCTCCGCAGCCTTGCCGAGAAATTGCATGCGACGTTCCTTCGGTTTCCTGCCGCGACGAGTTTCGCTTCCTCTCGTTCCCGCGCTCTTGTTCGCGCTGGCTGCGGGCTGCGGTGGTGACGGCGCACCGCCTGCCGGCGAAGCGGGGAGCGGTGGAAGCAACGCGGGCAAGGCAGGAGCGGCGGGAAGCGGCTCACCGGCGGCTGGCAGCTCCGGTTCCGGAGCTTCGGGGCGCGGCGGTTCCGCGGCCGCCGGCACGAGTAGCGGAGCCCCGACGAGCGGCGCTTCGCCGGGTGGAACGGGCGCGGGCGGCTCGAGCTCGGGTGCGGGTCCTTCCGCGGGCAAGAGCGCAGGTGGTTCTGCACAGGGTGGAGCCGCAGCAGGCGGGATGCCCGCGGCCGGCAGCGGCGGCGGCGATGCCGGCGGCTCGAGCTCGGGTGGTTCGAGCGCGGGAGGAACAGCGGGTGACGCGGGTAGCGGCGCAGCCGGCGGCGGCTCCGGCGCGGGCGGCGCGCCACCGGACCCGGTCGACTGGCCGCTGATCAACGGGGTGCAGTGGGCCGATACCGAGGGCAACCCGATCCAGGCGCACGGAGGCGGGATCGTCGAGGCGGACGGCTACTACTACTGGTTCGGGGAGAACCGGAATCCCGACGGCACGTTCTACGCGGTGTCCGCGTACCGCTCGCGCGATCTCGTGCGCTGGGAGTTCGTGCGTCACGTGCTGCGGGAGACGTCGGGCGCGGGGCTCGATCCCGCCAACATCGAGCGGCCGAAGGTGGTCTTCAACGCGTCCACCGGCAAGTACGTGATGTGGATGCACTGGGAGAACGGCTCGGACTACGGCGAGGCACGAGCCGCCGTCGCGAGCTCCGACAGCGTGGCGGGCGACTACACCTACCACGGCAGCTTCCGGCCGCTCGCCGGCAGCGGCGTGATGGATCACGGCAAGCCCGGCTACATGTCGCGCGACTGCACGCTCTTCGTCGACGACGACGGCAAGGCGTACTTCATCTCGGCAGCCGACGAGAACTACGATCTCAATCTGTACCTGCTCACGCCGGACTACCTCGAGATCGAGGAGCTCGTCGCGACCCTGTTCCCGCAGGGCCACCGTGAGGCGCCCGCGCTCTTCAAGCGCAACGAGGTGTACTTTCTGCTCACGTCCGGAGCGACTGGCTGGGATCCGAACCAGGCTCAGTACGCGACGTCACGCTCGCTCGCGAGCGGGTGGTCTTCCATGACCAACGTCGGCGACGGAAACACGTTCCACTCACAGTCGACGTTCGTGCTGCCGGTACAGGGCAGCGGCGGAACGGCGTACCTCTATCTCGGCGATCGCTGGGCGGGTGCGTGGGGCGGGCGCGTCAACGACTCCACCTACGTGTGGCAGCCGATCACCTTCCCGTCGGCGACTTCGATGAGCATGAGCTGGAACAACACGCTCACCCTCGATCCGGGCGCCGGGAGCGTGAGCGGCGCCACCAACACGTTTCGCTTCGTCAACGTGAAGAGCGGGAAGGCCCTCGACGTCGAGGGCGCTTCCTCGAGCGACGGCGCCGACCTGATCCAGAACCCCGAGTCCGAGGCCGACAACCAGGGTTGGAGCCTGAACTACGACGGCGAAGGCTTCTTTCGGATCACGAACGTGATGAGCGGCAAGATCATCGACGTACCGGACGAATCGACGAGCGACGGGGTGGAGCTCGCGCAGTGGGAGGACAACGGCGGCGACCATCAGGTCTGGCTGCTCGTCGATCTCGGTGAGGGTCGCTTCAAGATCAAAAACAAGAAGAGCGGTCTGTTCGTCGGCGTCGTTCAGGCCTCGACGGCCGACGGCGCGGCGGTGGAACAGCGGACGGGAAGCGACGGTGAAGAGCAGCAGTGGCGAATCGTCGCGCGCTGAGCTCGCCGCGCGGTCAGTGCGCGGTCAGTAACAGGACCAGCCGAGCGCACCGGGCGTCGACGGCGTCGAGTTGATGCAAGTGCAGTAACCGCTGCGGTTCGAGGTCGCGTAAACGCACTGATCGCCGTAGTGGGCGCAGGCTCCCGAAGTGGGAGCGTTGCCCGGACAAGTTCCGCCGTTCTGTTGGGGAAGCGTCCCGGGTGTTCCGACGTTCGGACTCGGGCCACCGACAGCGTCGGTGCCGTCGTCGTTCGGAGCGAAGGCGCCGGGGAGCAGCGTGATCACGCCGTTCTCGTCCATCGTGACGGCGCCCCACTGGTACACGGTTCCGCCGGTGCTCGAGCTCGCCGTCGCGCTCTGGGCGGGTGCTGCCGTGCTCTGGGCGGGTGCTGCCGTGCTCGTGCTCGGAGAGCGGTTCGCGCGCATCGGGCGCCGGACCTCTTCGGTCGACCGTGTCGTGAACTCGTCGCCGGCTTCGTCGAAGTCGGACGCGGCCGCGCAGCCGATCGCCGGCAACGAGAATGCGACGACACTCGCGGCGGCGAGAGAGAGTGACGTGGATCGATCGAACGATTTCAGGTCGAGCTGTTTCACCGTTGCGGATTTCGGAGTCATGCTCGTCGCAACTGCAACGGACATGCCGTCGCCGCGCCGCGCCGCAAACGGGGCGTTCTCCCGACCAATTCAGCTTGACGGGTGCATTTCGCCAGAGCGTGACTTTGCGTCGCTCCTCGCACCTGGAGCTGTTGCAAAAGCGAACGTCCGGCAGCGCGGAAAAGTCGGGAACGTTCGTGCGTCGCGGATCTCGATCTGATCTCGCGCGGAGCGCTACACCTCGTAGTCGCCGCCGTCGTCGTAGCCGCCGCCTTCGTCTTCGTACTCGGCGAGCTGGGTGTCGTCAGCGGCGGCGTCGCCTTCTTGTCCGGGATCGGCTTCGGCGGCTCCGTGATCGCCTCCGAAGTCGAGAGCCGAGAAGAAGCTGTTGGCGACCATGCTGCCGACGAAACCCATCGCGAAGCTCGAGAGGAGGCTCGCGCCGAATCCCATGCCGGGTCCCGACATCGCACGTTCCATCACTCCGGGTTCCCGAAGCTCGGCGCGGGTGGCCGTGCGAGCGAGGGCGCGCGTGTCGTCGACCGGGGTAGCCGCGATGGCCGAGCTCTCCGATGCGGGAGCGGAACGGGCGAGCTCCGCCAGCACGAGCTTGCGTTGGTCCGGGGTCAGCTTCGCGAAGGCCTCTTCATGGGCGCTCTCTACGGTTTCCGGAGGAGCGGTCTTCAGCATGTAGCGGTAGCGCTCGAGCGCTTGCTGGTCCGTGAGCTGGGCGCCGGCCGGGAGGGGGCCGAACGGGTTCTGCGCCCGGTTGGGTCGTGGAGCTTCGATTCCGAGCAGGCGGCCAAAAAATCCCATGGGGGCGTCCTTTCGTTCGAGCGGATCAGCCGGCAAACGTCGCGCCCACCCCGGATGTTCCCGGCTCGAGGCCGCTTCCGAAACCAGGCGACCCCGTTTTCATAATGCGGAAGACGCCGGCGTAAACGGGGCGCTTCGCGTCAGGGTTGCGGGCCGGTGCCCTTCTTCCAGCGCCGGCCGATCGCGGCGAAAGCGTCGCGGAGCAGGGTGACCTGCGCGCAGTGGTCCGCCTTGTCGTTCCCGGCGTAGCCGCGAATGTGGAGGTCGCCACGAGTGAAGTATTCGATGAGCTCGAGCCCGGCGCGGTCCTTGCGGCGCACGGCCTCGGGTCGGCCCCCCAGTGCCGAAATCAGGTAATGGGCCGATTCGGTCGTCGAGGAGAAGTTCGGCGGGTCGATGGAGGAGTGGGTGATGTAGAGGAAGCGCTCGCCCTTCTCGGCTCTCCGCGCGAAGTCGACCAGCGTCTTGAAGGGGTGCTCGAGCGCGCCGCGCGTTCCGTGGAGCCCGTCGATCAGAACCACGGCGTCGACCGCCTGCGCTTCCGGTTGAGCGATCGTGGAGAGCACGGCCATGAAGCCGGCGCTCCAGGCGGTGAGCGCGACGTGTCGGGCGTGCGCGGTAACCCCGTACTTCTGGCCGAGCAAGAGCTCGACCTGTTGAACGAGGTAGCCGTGGAACTTGCTCCCCGCGAAGAGCGGCGCGTAGTCCTCGTCCGGACCGAGCGTCAGCGAATACAGGACGAACTTCTCGCCGCTCTCCACGAGCTCACGCCGCGCGAGCTCGTCGCCGTGAAAGTTCAGGACGAGATCGAAGCCTCCCGTCGCGTCGAGCGCGTCGCTCTTCGGTGAGATGAAGCGGCCTCGTGCGAGGTTGGTCCAATTCTCGAAGCCGCTCGTGTCCACCCCAGGCATCGCGCACGGGTTCACGCCACCGCGCTGCTCGCTCGAAAGCGAGTACTGAAAGCTCGGCCTGGCGGAAATCCAGTCACCGGCGTCCGCGGCGCGGGGTGTTCGGTCGAAGGCGACCGGCCGATCGGGCGCCAGCGGATCCGTGATGGTGGTCGCGGGCGCGCTCGGGGCCGGCCGCACCACGGGGGGAGGCGGCGGCAGGAGTCGATCGCGGTAAGCGATCCCGAGCCTCCAACCGGCGATCGCCGCCGCGAGCCCCGCGAACAGCGCGAATGCGCGCCCTGACCTTCTTCGAGCCACTCGCTCAGTCCCGAGAAATCACCGCGCGCATCAACGCGTTCTTGTAGCTCCGGAAGCCGAGCCGCTCGTACAGCGCCCGCGCGCGCGCGTTGTTCGGGGTGACCTCGAGCTCCACGGCGATGGCTTCACGAAACCACGGCAGCGCCCGCGCGCAAAGCCCCCGCACGAGCTCGGTCGCGTGCCCGCGCCCGCGCTCCGCGCTCGCGACGAACAGCTCGTCGATGATGCACACCTCGCCCCCGAGCTCGTTACTCCAGAAGGAGCACAAAAATGCATAACCGCACCGCTCGTGCTCGCCTTCGCACACGAGCGCCACACCGCGCAGCGGCTCCGCCCGCAAGCGAGCCAGCGTACGAAGCCCCTGCTCGCGCCCGACCGGCCGCGGCCCGGGGTCTTCGGCGTACAGCGCGAGCATCAGCTCGACGAGCGTAGCGTCGTCTTCCGCGTTCGCCGCGCGCCAGGGCATGGCGCGCTGGTGTAGCGCGATTCGGCCCGTGACGCCCGGGCCTTGCCTGGGCGACGGCGTGTCGTGGTGCGCGCCGGCGTCCGAGGGACGAAGTGCTCAAATTTCGGAGGCGAGTGGCCGTAATCTTTTCGCGTCCTGGGTTCAGAGAGGAACTGGAGACCGGAAGATGGACGACGGCGAGGGCGGGGAGCACGGATCGGACGGCGGCGCTTGCCCGAGATGCGGGCTTGCCTTGGAGCCGGGAGCAGAGGAATGCCCGGCCTGCGTGCTGCGCTCCGTCGCAGAAGGCTTGGAGGAGGGCGTCGGAAAGTACGAAATTCTGGGCAAGCTCGGCGAGGGCGGGGAAGCGATCGTCTACCGCGCGATCGAGCGCGGCCGTGACGCGGACGTGGTGGCGCTCAAGGTGCTGAGACGCGAGTTTCGAGACGCCCCTGATTTCGTCTATCGCTTCCGCCAGGCAGCCGAGCGCATGTCGTCCAGAGCGTCACCTCCGAGCAAGACCAGCGAAAGCGATCCATGCTGCACGCGAACGCGGCGCTCGCGAGCGCGCAAGCTTCCGCGGTGCTGGCGCTGTTCCAGAAGCTCGCGAGCCAGGCGTGGCGGGCGA
>DASXWF010000271.1:0-9583 GCA_036503835.1 Polyangiaceae bacterium
CCGTGGCCGCCTCGGCGGCGACGGGCGCGGACCCTCCGGAGGTGACGCGCCCGATCGCGGTAACGAGCACCATCGCAATCACGGCGAGCCCGACGCCCGCGCCGGCCCAGAGCGCGAGCGCGCCACCGCTGAGCGGGACGCTGGGGCGCACGGTCTCGGTTTCGGTGGAGATGCGGCTGCGCATCGTGCCCGAAGAAGCCGGATGCGGCTCGAACCCGGGCCCCGCGTTTCCGACCGGCGAATCAGCGAGGAGCACGGTGTTGCCGGCTTCCGGCGTCCCGTACCCGACGAGCGTTCCCGACGGACCCATGTCGTCGGGGATGGACGGCTGCGAACCGCGGGCGGCCGGGCCGATGGCGCCGAGCAGCGCGTCGATCATCTCGTCCGCGCTTTGAAAGCGCTGCTCGCGCTCGCGCGCGCAGGCCTTGTCGAACCAGGCTCGCACGTTCGGCGGCAGCCAGGGCGCGGCCAGGCGGATGTCGGGCAGCGTCTGCGTGCAGATCGATACCAGCACGTCGCTGTACGAAGGGCCGTCGAACGCGTGGGAGCCCGTCACCATGTTGTAGAACACCATACCGAGCGAATAGAGATCGGCGCGGTGATCGACGTGGCTCGCGCCGCGGATCTGCTCGGGACTCATGAAGAGCGGCGTGCCCACGATGGTGCCGGTCTTGGTGGTGGAGGGCCCGGTCGCGTCCGTGAGCTTCGCGACGCCGAAGTCGAGGACCTTGGCGACCCAGCCGATCTCGTCGTCGTCCGTCTTGGCGAGGAAGATGTTCCCCGACTTCAGATCGCGGTGCACGATCCCCTGAGCGTGCGCGCGGGCGAGCGCGCGCCCGACGTGCGTCGTGATGCGGACGGCCTCGCTCAGGCTCACGTCCCGCTGGCGCTCGAGGCGTTGCTCGAGTGTCTCGCCGTCCAGGTACTCCATCACGATGTACGGCGTCCCGTCGGGCGTCTCGCCGTCGTCGTAGACCCCGACTACGTGCCGCGAGCGCAGCCGGGCGGCGGCCTTCGCCTCGAGCCCGAAGCGGCGGCGCGCGTCGGTGGACTGCGACTGGTCCCCGGAGATCAGCTTGATGGCGACGCGCTGCCCGAGCGTCGTGTGCATCGCCGACCAGACCGTCCCCATGGCCCCGCGCCCGAGCTCTCGCTCGAGCCGATACTTTCCGGCGATCACGTCACCAGCCCGGTGGCCGGGAAACGGAGTAGACGGGAGGAGGATCGTTTCGCTCATGCGCGCGAGACCCCGAGCGGAGCCTTCAGTCTACGCCGCCCCCGGCGACCCGTGCCAATAGCAGACGCTTTCAGCCCGCGATCCGCCCGTTGACCTGACGAAAGCCCGGGGTAGTATCCGCCTCCCCGCGCGGGCGGGGTAGAACGAGACACCCGAAAAAATCAGACGGCGCGGTAGCCAAGTGGTTAGGCAACGGTTTGCAAAACCGTCACACGTCGGTTCGAATCCGATCCGCGCCTCCGGGCTCGCTTTGCGAGCCCAGAGCTCGGCTCGGATTTAGCCCTATCGGCCCCGCCTGCGGCGGTCGCCTTACGGGGCGAATCCGATCCCCTGGCGCGCTGGGACTCGGTAGGATTCAGACCGTTACGTTTTCGAGCAGGAGCCAAGGGGAACGTGATCTTCATCAGCAGCGTGTCGGTTGCCCAGGTGCTTGCGGCGATGGGTGATGCTTCGGAAGAAATGAAGAACGAAGCGAAGAAGCACCCTCATTGGTTCGAGTGGGTCTTCGACCGCGATGACCTCGGCACCGTCGGTGACCAGGACAAGTCGGACCCGAGCATCATGGGGCCGGTCACTGTGATCCACCCGCTCCGGATCCGCTGGATGAAGACGGCAAAGACAGCCGAGAGCGCGGCCAGCGCTCAGAAGCACGATTACTTCCTCGACCGGCTCGCGACCTGCGTCGATATGGGTTGGCTCGTGATCCGTCCGGCCGACGGCAGCGATCGGCAGCTTCTCGACGGTGGACACCGGCTGCATGCGGCCTACCAGTTCGGAGCGCGGCGTCCCGGTTTCGGCGTCAAGGTGTACTGGACGAGTCCTCGCTGAGGGCTCGCGGGAGAGGTTCGCGACCGCTCACTCGCCAGTCCCACGAGCGCGTGAACGCTCAGGGGTGTGAGCTCGGGGTCTGAGCGCTTGCTCCCGCCAGCCCCAGACCAGCGAGGGGCGTCAGAGGGCGCGGACGGAACCGCGGGCCGGAGAGCCGTCCACTGCCGGTGGCTCCACTGCCGTGCCGGGTCGTTCAGCTTGCGCCTGATCGCCGCGTCTCCCACGAAGCTCCCCCATCGTCCCGAAACGAAAACGCGGAGCATGCTTTTTGCCTGAGTGTGGTAACAAGCGCGCCCGAGCGCGCGGACCGAGCTTTCGGAACCTTCCCTAATCCTCTGTTTTTACGACTACTTGGACATGTCCACTGACCGCTGCCACCCTGCGCGTGGTCCCATGGGTACTCCGCAAAATCCCGTTGGGGGTGTATGCGGATTGCTACACTCTGCGCCGGCCGGCCAGCAGCTCGGCGTAGGTTTCGAAGAGGGCGCGGAAGTGCTCTCGGGTCGTGGGGATCGTTTCGGCTCGTGCACGCGCCGCGAGCGAGAGCTCGGCGCGCGGGCGGTCGAGCAGGCGGTCGACGGCGCTCGTGACGGCTTCGATGCCTCCGTGCGCGGGGTAAGTTTCGGACCAGCCGGGCCCGGCGAGGTCGGCGGCTCCGCCGCGGTCGGGAGCGACGAGCGGCGTGCCCGAGGCGAGGCACTCGGCGAGCAGGAAGCCGAAGGTTTCGCAGAGCGAGCCGTGGATCAGGGCGTCGACGCTCGCGAGCAGCCGGGCGTATTCGGCGCGATCGCGCGTGAAGCGGAAGGCGCGGAAGCTCGGCAGGCGCCGGCCCTGCTCTTCCAGCCGCTCGCGCTCGGGACCGTCGCCGAGCAAGACCAGCGCGATCGGGCGTCGTTCGGCCACGCGCTCGAGCGCGCTCACCAGCATGGCCTGGCGCTTGTCGGCGGCGAGCCGCCCCGCGATCAAGACCAGGCGCGCGTTCGGTGCGTCGCGGAGGTCGCCGAGCAGCTCGCGCCGGAAGGCCTCGTCGCGCCGCTCGGGTCCGAAGTGCTCGGGATCGATGCCGAAGGGCACGGTGCGGACCCGCGGGCAGCCGTGATTTTCGAGCTCGCGGCGCAACCAGTCGCCGGCCACGATCGTCGCGTCGCAGCGCGCCGAAACGGCGCGCAGGTAGAGCCACGCCGCGCTTTCCAGCAGGCGCGCCGAGGCGTGGCGCGCGACGAGCGGGGACAGGTAGCACCCGATCGGATCGGAATGGTGCACGTAGGTGCGTACCGGAACGTCGAGGGTAGCCGCCACCCAGAGCGGAATGAACGGGCTCGAGACCTGGAGCACGTCCGGCCTGAGGTCCTGGACGAGCGCGCGCATGCGGTCGACGTTGATCGGCGCGTGGTAGCTCGGGTCGTACGGCATGCGCGGGGCGCGGTAACGAAGGATGCGCCCGCCTTCCGAAACGCGCGTGTCCTCGTCGCGCGGGCCGGGCGCGACCACCAACACTTCATGTCCGAGCTCGCCGGCGTGAGCGAGCATCTTGTCCAAGTAGGAGCGTACGCCGCCGCCGCGCTCCGAGTAGAACTCGGCTAGGTCGAGGACGCGCATGTCCCAATCGCGAATAACAGATACCGAGCTGACGCGTAAGGCGTTCGCCTCCGGCAGCCACCTGCGCATCGGCCTCCTGAACGACTACGTGCGCGTTCCGTACGCGAACGGTTCGTCGTTCGCCTCGCAGCTCCTCTACCGGGAGTTCTCGCGCCGCGGGCACGCGGTGACGGTGATCGGCCCCCACGATCCCGACGCGGTGAACGCCGACCTGCCGCGCCATCACGTGGCGCTGCCGAGCGTCCCTCTGCGCATTCATCCGGGCGTGCACCTGCCGCTGCCGTCGCGGGAGGCGCTCGCCCAGGTCAAGCGCCAGAACCTCGACATGCTGCTGGCGCAGACCGGGTCGGCGCTGCTCGAGCTCGGCGTCTGGCTCCGGCGCACGCAGGGCGTCCCGTTCCTGTGCGTGAACACCTTCCACCTGCCGAGCGTGTTCGACGTGCTCCTGCCGGATCGCCTGCACGCGAGCCCGCGCTTCACCGCCTTCTGCCGCGAGCGCGTGATCCCCTTCGCGCAGCAGCAGGCCGTGCGCGCCTACAACTCGAGCGACGGCCTGGTCGTGCTGTCGGAGGGCCTCGCGCAGTACTGGCGCGAGCAGGGCGTCAGCGTGCCGATCCACGTGATCCCCCGCTGCATCGACCCCAAAATCTTCGACCGCCCCGAGCAGCCGGATCCGTTCCCGGCGTCCGCGCCGCGCGGCTATCGGCTGCTCTGCGTGTGCCGCCACACGCGGGAGAAGTCGGTGAGCCGGCTGCTGCGCATCTTCGCCGAGCTGATCGCCCCCGCGGTGCCGGACGCGACCCTCACGCTCGTCGGCGACGGTCCCGATCACGACGTGTTCCGCGCCGAGGCGCTCGAGCTCGGCATCGCCGATCGCACGTACTTCCCCGGCGAGCAATCGCTCACGGAAGTCGCCGCTTGGTACCAGCACGCCGACGTGTTCGTGTACACCTCGCTCTCGGAGACGTACGGGCAGGTCATCGGGGAGGCGCTCTTCTGCGGAGTCCCCACCGTCGCCTTCGAAGACGGCATGGGCGTCTCGCAGCAGATCGACAACGGCCGCACCGGCATCCTCGTCCCGCCGGGACCCGACGAACGCGCCGCCAACTGGCGTTTCGCCGGCGAGGTCGCGACCCTGCTGCGCGATCCCGCGCGCCGCCAGGCACTCTCCCAGACGGCTCGGCGCCACGCCCGCCCCCGCGCGCGCATCGACGAAACCGTCGAGCGCTACTATGCCGCCTTCGAATCGGCGCGCGAGCACTGCTTGCGCACGCGCCACGGCGAGCGCGATCGCAGCTTCATGCCGCTCGCGCGCTGGACCGCGCTCCACGTCGCGACCGCCGCGCTCGGCACGCTGCGCACGCCGGCCGTCGTGAACCGCAACGGCCGCCGCCAGCCCACCTGGGACCGCATCGAGCTCGTGGATCGCTGAAGGAGGCGGCGCGCCGCCTCGAGAGGGCGGTCAGGCCTTCTTCGCCGGACCCAGCGTCAGCCCTTCGTGAGCCACCGTGAGCTCGACGCCCTTGGCGTGCTCGGCGAGCCACGCCTTCGAGCGTTCCCCGATCTGATCGAGCGCTTCGTCGGAGCGATCGGGGTCGTGGTGGAAGAGCACGAGCCGCTCTGGTTTCGCGAACTGCCCGAGCTTCAACACGTCCTCCACGAGCGAATGGCCGAAGCCGCGCTTGTGGGGCATGTCCGCGGGGACGTACTGCGAGTCGTGGATCAGCACGTCCACGCCGTCCGCGAAACGCGCGAGGTCGTCGACGCTGACCACGGTGCGTCCGGCGCCGATCTCGTTGTCCGTGAGGTACGCCATCGACGAGCCGTCGGCGTCGTCGACGCGGAACCCCTGCGCGCCGCCGGGATGGTTCAGCTGGATGCGTCGGATCTTCGCCGATCCCACCTGCCACGCTTCGCCTTCGGGCCGCGCGAACTCGACCTTCGACGGGATGTCGTTCACGCTGACCGGGAAGTGGATGTCGTCGAAGATGTTGCGCTGGAAGCGCTCCTGCTGTTCGTTGGCGAGCGGGTAGACGAGCAGGTGGTTCGACTTGTCGTAGAGGGGCGCGAAGAAAGGGAGCCCCATGACGTGGTCCCAGTGCGTGTGGGACAGGAACAGGTGCACGGGCGACGTGCGCCCCTCGCGCACCAGGATCTTTCCGAGCTCGCGCATGCCGGTGCCGGCGTCGAGCGCCAGCGTCGAACCGTCGGTCAGACGCACCTCGACGCAGGACGTGTTGCCGCCGTATCGCGAGGTCTGTGGGCCGGGCGACGGAACCGAACCCCGCACTCCATGAAATGTCACCCGCATGCGCGGGTTGGACTCTACCACCAGACCGCCCCGTGTAACCACATCGCCCCGGGGGCGCGGCCGGATGTGCCGGTGGCAGGGTGCTGGTGAAGGAGGGGCTCACCGGGCTATGCTTGCGTTTCCGATGTCGCTCGCTCCCGGCTTCTTGGTCGCGGCGCCACCCCTCGGCGATCCGAACTTCGATCGTTCCGTGGTCTTGCTCGCGGCGCACGGGCCGGACGGGGCGTTCGGCTGGGTGATCAACGGGCGGGAGCTCATGTCGCTCGGGGAGCTGCTCGTGCGCGCCGAGATCGTCGAGGCCGCGCCGGCGTTGCCGGGCAGTGTGCGCGTCGGAGGTCCCGTGTCCCCGGAGCAGGTTTGGGTCGTCTACCGCTCCGACGAACGCTTCGCGGAAATCGAAGGTCAGTTCCAGGTCGGGGAGGGCGTGACCGCGTCGGCATCGCGCAAGGTTCTGGAGGCGATCGCCGAAGGCGTGATGCCGAAGAGCGTGCTCGCGCTCGTCGGCTACGCGGGCTGGGCTCCGTCGCAGCTCGAGAACGAGGTGCGCCGGGGCTCGTGGTTGCCGATCGATCTCGCTGCCAGCCTCGTCTTCGACGTCCCCCCGGACAAGCTCTGGGAAGCGGCGTACGAGCGCGTCGGCATGACGCCCATGGCGTTCACCACGCGCACGGTCGGTTCGGCCTGACGCGCGCCGCGGCTCAGGCGTTCGCGGTCACGAGCGGCACGAACACGCACGGCGTCTTCCGTTCCCATTCGACGCTGCCGGTCGCGGTGCGCCGTCCGACGAGGAGCCGCTGTCGGCTTTCGTCGCCGACCGGAATCGCGATTCGCCCTCCGGGAGCGAGCTGATCGACCAGCGAACGCGGCGTCGAACGTGCGCCCGCCGAGACCAGAATCACGTCGAAGGGCGCGAACTCGGGCAGACCGAATTCACCGTGGCCGGTGCGCAACGTCACGTTGTTCGACCCTGCATGCGCCAGATTTTCGCGCCCGCGCTCGGCGAGCTCCGGGAGGAGCTCGAGCGCGAACACCTCGCGCACGAGCGTCCCGAGCAGCGCCGCCGCGTAGCCGGAGCCCGCCCCGACCTCGAGCGCTCGTTCGTGAGAAAGCGGCGCGAGCGCCTGGAACATGAGCGCGATCATGCTCGGCTGGCTGATCGTCTGCCCGAAGCCGATCGGCAACGCCCGGTCCTCGTAGGCGTGCGCGATCTCCGCGTCGGGAACGAAGTACTCCCGCGGCACGCTGCGAAACGCCGCGAGGATACGCTCGTCGCGAATGCCCGCGCCCTTGGCGATCGCCCGAACCAGGCGCTCGCGTTCGTTCCGTCGATCGACGTTCTCGCTCACCGCCCGATCGTGGGCACCGGCCGCGCGCTTGGCAACCGTGGCGAGTTGACCCGTCACCCTGATTCTTTTCCACTCGTGCCGTTCGTGCGAAAGATTTGCGCATGCTTCCCGGAAGCCGCCTCCTCCGGCTCGCCCTGGTTGGGTTCGGGTCGCTCGCCGCCTGGTCGGCGGGACAACCCGCCCCCGCTCGGGCCGAGGAGCCCCAGCCACCCCGGCGGCGCTGTTCCGGGGAGATGGTGGAGGTCCGGGGCTTCTGCATCGACCGCTGGGAAAGCTCCACCGTCGACGCCAAGACAGGCCAGCCTCTCTCTCCCTACTACCCGCCGCTGCCCGCCGAGCTCGACGCGGTCTGGGACTACTGGACCCTCGAGGCGCGAGCGCTCGGCAACGCAGCCGCGCGCTCGCTGCCGCTACCCGAAATCTCCGAATGGCAACGGAAGAACAGGTTCGCTCCACGCTCGGTGGCCCGCCCCGGCGCCATCCCGCAGGGCTACCTCTCCTATTACTCCGCCAAGAAGTCGTGTGAGAACGCCGGCAAGCGACTCTGCACCGAGCGCGAGTGGGTGACGGCCTGCGGCGGCGAGCGTGGTTTCAAATTTCCCTACGGCGACAAATATCGGGCGCTCGCCTGCAACGTGTACCGGCACTTTCATCCGGCGTCGTACCTGCACGAGAACGCTTCGCTTGGTCACCGCGACCCGCGGCTGAACCTGCTCGTCGAGGACGGCAGCGACCCGCTGCTGCGGCCGACGGGCTCCACGGCGGACTGCGCGAGCCGCTGGGGCGCCGACGCAATCTACGACATGGTCGGCAACATCGACGAATGGGTCGAGGGCGACGCGCGCCCCGCGTTCGTCGGAGGCTTCTACGCCCGCTCCACCTACAAGGGTTGCGAGGCCAAGGTCGACGCGCACGCGGCGCCCTACTACGACTACTCGACCGGCACGCGCTGCTGCACGAATTTACGCTGATCCTGCGGCGGCGGCTGGTCGGGCCGGACGCTTGCGGCTACCCTGGTGTGGATGCGGTCGGCGCTCCCGGCTCGATGCCTGCTCGGCTTGGCGCTCGCCGCTTCTCCCGCGTGCAGCGCCGGACCTCCCGCGGATGAGCCGGCGGCGAGCTCGAGCGCGTCCATCGCGGGCGGCGCGCTCGATGTCGAGCACTCGGCGGTCTTTCAGCTGTTCACGCGCTGGGACGAAGGCATCGGTGCCTGCACCGCCACGCTGATTGCCCCGAACTTGCTGCTCACGGCGCGTCACTGCATTTCCCCCGGACAGCACACGAACATCGTGTGCGGCATGGCCGCGCTCGGGGACGCGGTGCCGGCCGGCTCGGTCTTCGTCACGAACGATCCGATGCCCGGCGCGAACAGCCTCTTCTACCGCGCGGCGGATCTCCGTGTGCAGCCCGAGAGCGACGACACCTGCGGCTGGGACGTCGCGCTCGTGATCCTCGAAGAGAACGTGCCCGAGGCGCAGGCCGTGCCCACGATCCCGCGCGTCGATCGACCGGCCGAGCGCGGCGAGCCCTACGTCGCCATCGGCTACGGCGTGAACGCCGACGGCGAGCAGAACGAGGGTCGCATGTTGCTCGACGGGCTCGAAGTGCGTTGCTCGACCGACTGCAACGTCCGCTACCAGGTCGAAGAAAACGAATTCCTCGGCGACACCGGCGTTTGCTCGGGCGACTCGGGCGGACCAGCGCTCGACGCGCAGGGCAAGGTCATCGGCGTCGTCTCGCGCGGCTCCGATCCGTGCGCCACGCCCATCTACGGCTCGGTCGCGGCCTTTGGCGGCTGGATCATCGAGACCGCGTTCGAGGCGGCGGCGAGCGGCGGCTATCCGGCGCCGTTCTGGGCTTGGAGCGGCGTGAGCGATCTCGCGCCCGGGCTGCGGGGCAGCGGCGAGCCGTGTCAGTCCGGCGGCGAATGCCTGCCGGGTCATCTCTGCTACTTCGAGTCCGATCCGGCGGACGCGAGCTGCGTCGCGATCTGCGAGAACGACGATCAGTGCGCGGAGGATCGGTTCTGTGCGCCGGGGTTCGAGGTACGAGGCGGCGGAATCTGTCTCGCTCCGCCGGAGGATGTCGATCCGCCGGACGCGGGCGCCGCGGGCGCGACGAGCGAGGCGCCGCCACGCGAAAACGGGCGGGGCGCGGACGACGGGTGCGCGGTGCGGTCTCCTGGAAAGGAGAACGGCTACGGTCTTGCGTGGCTCGTCGCATACTCGTTGCTGGTGGGATTTCGTGCCAGGCGACGGGATC
>DASXWF010000272.1:0-2754 GCA_036503835.1 Polyangiaceae bacterium
CGTTTTCCAGCTTCGTGACCACACCCTTCACATCCATCGACCAGCCTCCGGTGAGCGCTCGCCGACCCAGCGGGCGAGCCCTGGCCTTCGTTCTAGCCCAAGTGCGGGCCGTACGGTGCGAGATGCGCCGGAGCGACTGCGTGGCCGCTAAAACTCCGCGGAACCCGGCGTCCGGGCGAACGGAATCACGTCTCGGATGTTCTTCATGCCGGTCACGTACATGAGCATGCGCTCGAGCCCCAGGCCGAAGCCCGCGTGCGGCGCCGACCCGTACTTGCGGAGCTCGAGGTACCACCAGTAGGCGGCTTCATCGAGCTTGTGCTCGCGGATGCGCTCCTTCAAGCGATCGATGCGCTCCTCGCGCTGGCTGCCGCCGATGATTTCTCCGATGCGCGGCGCGAGCACGTCCATGGCGCGCACGGTCTTGCCGTCGTCGTTCTCGCGCATGTAAAACGCTTTGATCTCTTTCGGGTAGTCGGTGACGATCACGGGCCGGCCGAACTTTTCCTCGGTGAGGTAGCGCTCGTGCTCGCTCTGGAGGTCGGCGCCCCAATGCACCGGAAACTCCCAGGCGCGGCCGGCCTTCTCGAGCAGGGCGATCGCCTCGGTGTACGTCACGTGCTCGAACTGCGAGGTCGCGACGTGCTCGAGCGTTTTCAGGACCGTGTCGTCGATGCGCTGATTGAAGAATTCGAGGTCATCCCGGCAGTGATCGAGCACGTAGCGGATCACGTACTTCAGGAAATCCTCGGCGAGCTCCATGTCCCCTTCGAGATCGCAAAACGCCATCTCCGGCTCGATCATCCAGAACTCGGCCAAGTGGCGAGGGGTGTTCGAGTTTTCGGCGCGGAAGGTGGGCCCGAACGTGTAGACGTTGCCGAGCGCGAGCGCGAAGATCTCGCCTTCGAGCTGGCCGCTCACGGTGAGGTAGGCCGGGCGTCCGAAGAAGTCGCGCGCGTAGTCGACGCGGCCTTCCGTGGTGCGCGGCACGTTCTGGAGATCGAGCGTCGTGACTCCGAACATGGCGCCGCCGCCTTCGCAGTCGGACGCCGTGATCACGGGCGTGTGGACGTAGACGAAGCCGCGCTCGTGGAAAAACTGGTGGATCGCGAAGGAGAGCGCGCTCCGCACCCGAAACACCGCGCCGAAGGTGTTCGATCGCGGCCTCAGGTGGGCAATCTCGCGCAAGAATTCGAAGGAGTGTCCCTTCTTCTGCAGCGGGTAGCTCTTCGGGTCGGCGGGGCCGATCACGCGCAGCCCCGACGCCTGGAGCTCCACGCGCTGTCCGGCCGCCGGGGAAGCCGTGAGCTCGCCTTCGACCTGGATGCAAGCGCCGGTCGTGGCCTGGGCGAGCTCCGCTTCCGCGACGGCGCTGGCGGCGACCACGACTTGCAGATCGCGAAAGCAGCTGCCGTCGCTCAACTGGAGGAAATGCACGCCCTTGCTGTCCCGGCGCGTCTTGATCCAGCCGCGCGCCGAAACGCGTTGGCCGGGCTCGGCGCGCAGCAGATCCCGCACGTATTGTCCTGGCTTCAACACCCCGTGATCCGTAACACGGAGCGGCGCGCGGCGCGTCGAAGATCTATGGTTCGCGGATGCCCCGTTCGGCCCTGCTGCTCCTCGCGGCCCTCACGATCGGTTGCACGCGCACACCGCCGGAACCTGCCGCTCGCGAGACCGGCGAGCGACAGAGCGGCGCTCCCGCGAGGTCAGCGGCCCCCGCGCTCTCCGCCCCCGTGGAGTCTCCCGAGCGCCCCTTTCGATTTCCCGCGGCCGAGCGGATCGTCGCCATCGGCGATCTACACGGGGACCTGGCTTCGACGCGCGAGGCGTTGCGCCTCGCCGGGGCGATCGACGAAACCGATCACTGGATCGGCAAGACGCTCGTGCTGGTTCAGGTGGGGGATCAGCTCGACCGGGGCGATGACGAGCCGCAGATCTTGCAGTTGCTCGAAACGCTCGCGACCGAAGCAGCTCGGAGCGGCGGCGCCGTGCACGTCCTGAACGGCAACCACGAGATCATGAACGTCGCCGGCGACCTGCGTTACGTCACCGAAGACGGCTTTCGCGACTACGCGGGCGTGTCCCCCGGCGCGAAGCTCCCGCCGAACGTACCCGAGCAGGCGCGCGGGCGGGCCGCGGCGTTTCGCGCCGGCTCCGACCTTTCGCGAAAGCTCGCCGAGCGCAATACGATCGCCATCGTGGGCGA
This sequence comes from Polyangiaceae bacterium, assembly GCA_036503835.1. Lineage (GTDB taxonomy): Bacteria > Myxococcota_A > Polyangia > Polyangiales > Polyangiaceae > PMG-095. The sequence goes on from DASXWF010000272.1 coordinate 2,210, forward strand.
CACCTTGTTCGCGCACGCCGGCGTCCTCGCGAAGCACCTGCGCTACGGCATCGGCCGCATCAACGACGACGTGCGCCGCTACTTTCGCGGCGAGATCGCGGCCCTTCCCGAAGTCGTCGGCAGCGACGACGCGCCGGTCTGGACGCGTGTCTTCGGCGAGCAGAGCCCGAGCGCGGAGGCCTGTCGCGAGCTCGAAGCCGTATTGTCGGCGCTGTCCGTGAAGCGGCTCGTCGTCGGGCACACCGTGCAAAAGGCGGGCGTCACGTCCGCCTGCGGCGAGCGCGTGTTCCGTGTCGACGTGGGACTCTCGGATTACTACGGCAAGAACCCGACTCAGGTGCTCGAGATTCGCCCAGGCGGCGTGAAGGTGCTCGGCGAAAAGTAGCGGGGACGGACGCGCGTTACCGATCGGCACGTTCGGCACGGGGCGTATCGATGCTGGCGTTGGAATGGCTGCCCCCGCGGAGGGACGGCGATGCACGGTCCGTCGTGCTCGGCCTTCGGCCTGCGCGCGAACGGGCGCCCGCCTTGCGCCGGCTTCGCCG
>DASXWF010000273.1:0-2980 GCA_036503835.1 Polyangiaceae bacterium
GTCAGAGTCTTGGAGGAACAGATCACGATCGGCATCGGAGACCGCATGCCACGCGAGTGCTCTGGCGAGGCCAAAGCCAGCTGCTTTTTCAGGTCGAGGGGGTCGCAAGACGTGACAGAAGACTGCAGGGACGGGCACTGCCCTACGAAGCCCAAAGTCCCCGAAGAAGAAGCGAATCTCTGACAGTAGTGCTAGACATTTCACTCCGCCCCCCTTGTTCTCGCCTCGCTTCGCTCGTTGGCTGTCTCTGGCGGGCCTCTCGCTCGCTCCCGCTCCCGCGCTCGCGCTCGGCATCGAGGTGACGCACGCGGGGCCTTCCGTCGTCGGCGAGGCGCACGCGTTCGAAGCCGCCGTCACCGAGGCGAGCGGCGCCGTGACCTACGAGTGGAGGTTCGGTGAGGACGGCCAGTACGAGCCGGGCGGCCCGGCGCTGTCGCACACCTTCCCGGCGCCCGGGCTCTACCCGGTCGACGTCGTGGCGACCGACGAGAGCGGAACGACGGCGAGCGCGTTCTTCCTGCACCTCGTGCACTACCCGCTGACCGCGGCGCGGCCCACGTCCTCCACATCGATCGTCTACGACGCTGCCAGAAACCGCGTCTACTCGCTGAATCAGGACAACGACACGGTCACGTTCGTCGATCCCGATCGCCTGGAGAAGGTCACCGAGCTCGCGGTGTACGGAAAGCCCGAATCCCTGGCGCTCACGCCCCAGGGCAAGCTCTGGATCGTTCACCAGAACGACTACGCCGTCGCCGTCGTGGATCCCGACCAGGTCGCGATCGAGCGCGGGTTCCGCCTGCCTTACGCCTCGCAGCCCGTCGCGCTCGCGATGAGCCCTCTGGGCGACGCCGCCTACGTGAGCCTGCTCGCCACCGGCAAGCTCCTGAAGCTCGACCCCGCGACGGGCGACATCCTGGGCGAGGCCGCCGTGGGCCCCTCCCCGCGCGGCATCGCCGTCTCTCACGACGGGAGAGACGTGTACGTCACTCGCTTCATTTCCTCCGACGCGGGCGGTGAGGTCGTCAAGGTCGACGCGGCGTCGATGACGGTCGGGACGCGCATCCTGCTCGAGCTCGACAGCCTGACGGTCGACGGCGATCAGGAAGCGCGCGGGCTCCCGAACTATTTGTTCTCCGTCGCGCTCACGCCGGACGGACGCCAGGCGTGGGTGCCGGGAAAGAAGGACAACATCCTGCGCGGACGGCTGCTGGACGGGCAGGACCTCACGCACGACACGACGGTGCGGCCGCTCGCCTGCGTCATCGACACCCTGGCGGGGCAGGAGATTTTGGCCAATCGGGTCGATCTCGACGACCGCAGCATGCCGGTGCACGTCGAGTTCACGCCCTACGGGAACTTCGCCATCCTCACGCTCGCGGGGTCGAACCGCATCGAGGTGCGCGACGTCAACCGTCCGACGCAAGTGTTCTCGGCGATCGGAGAGGCCGGGACGTTCCCGCGCGCGACGGTGCTCGCACCGTCCGGACGACTTTTCGTCCAGGGAGCGCTCAGTCGCGACCTCGTCGCCTACGACGTCTCGGCGCTGCTCGAAGACTTCGACCAGGGCACGCCCCGAGAGCTCGCCCGCATCCCCGCCGTCGCCGTCGAAGCGCTTCCCGCCGAGGTCCTCGCAGGCAAGAAGATCTTCCACAACGCCGAGGACGTGCGCATGGCGTTCGAGGGCTACATCAGCTGCGGCGGGTGTCACTTCGAGGGCATCGACGACGGCCGCGTGTACGACTTTTCGGATCGCGGCGAAGGGCTGCGCAACACGATTTCGCTGCTCGGCCACAAGGGAACGCAGCAGGGCCGCCTGAACTGGACCGGCACGCTCGACGAGGTGCAGGATTTCGAGCATCAGATCCGCGACCTGTTCGACGGCCTGGGCTTCCTGCCGGACGAGCTATTTCAGGCCGGAACGCGCATGGAGCCGCTCGGCGATGCCAAGGCAGGCCTCAGCCCGGAGCTCGACGCGCTCGCGGCGTACGTCACCTCGCTCGATCGGCCGAATCGGAGTCCCTACCGAAACGCGGACGGGACGCTCACGCCCGACGGAATCGCCGGCAAGGTCCTGTTCGAGAAGCTCGGCTGCAATTTCTGTCACGCGGGCGCCGACTTCACCGACAGCGCGCGTGGCTCGTTGCAGGACGTCGGGACGATCTCGGAGCTCTCGGGCCAGCACGCGGGGGAGCTCTTGCTCGGCATCGACACGCCCACGCTGCTCGGTGTCTGGGAGACGCCCCCTTACCTCCACGACGGCTCCGCAGCGACGTTGCGTGACGTGCTCACGACGAAGAATCCCCTGGATCTTCACGGGTACGTGAGCTCGCTCGCGCCCGCCGAGATCGACCAGCTCGTGGCGTACGTCTCGCAGATCGACGGCGACCTTCCCGTGAAACGCTTGCCGTTCGAACCGCCCTTGCCCGAGGGCGGGACGGGCGGCATGGCGGGTGCGGGGGGTGGCGGTGCGGGGGGTGCCGGCGCCGGGGTGAGCGGAGGCGGAACGGGCACGGGTGGAGCCGGAACCAGTGCCGGAGGCGCGGGAGCCGGCTCGGGGGGAAGCGGCCCGGCGGGCGAGCCGTCCCCTTCCCGGAGCAGCTCGGGCTGCGGGATTCCGTCCCCGCGCGGGCAGCGACCGGGCCTGCAGGCGGCGCTCCTCTCGGGATTCGCCTTGATCGCGCTGCTCGCATTGCGCCGGCGCTCCGCCCGTTCGAAGCGCCGACTCGGCCGGAGCGCGCTGCTCGGCTTCGTCGCGCTTTCCGTAGCGATGAGCGGCTGTGGCTCCGACGACGCGGGCGGAACAGCGGCCGGTTCCGCGGGCAGCGCGGGTGCCGCGCCGGTTGACCCGTGGTCGAGCCTACCGCCCGTGGTCGATCAGGATCCGGAGCTTCTAGCGCTCGGCGTCCGTAACGAAACCTACGCGCGGATTTGCGCGCGCGGTCGGGGCGACAGCTTCGCGAAGGCGCTCTGCTCGAGC
>DASXWF010000274.1:0-4383 GCA_036503835.1 Polyangiaceae bacterium
GTTCCGCGTCCGTGAGGGGGCGCCGGAACGCGCGATCCGCGAGGTTCGAAACGTACGTCCTCCCGCATTCGGCGGTCGGAGCGGCGCCGCAGCCCGTGACCGCCGCGACGTTCTCGAACACGTGCGCCGCGACATTCTGCGCGATGGTGTCGCCCATCGACCACTGCGAATCCGTGACGATGTTGCCCTCCGTTCCGCTGCCGAGCGGCGGAAACGTACGGCCGAGCGGACTCGGAATGTCCACCGTCGCGGTCGCCTCGTCGCTCGTCGCCTGGTCGAAGAGACTCGTGATGGTGTTCGCGATCTGATTGAAGCTCAGGCGAATGATGCGCTTGGGAACGATCACGTCCGACTCGACGCACCCACTCGGCGTCCCGGCCGCTCCGCTTCCCGACGTACCGCCCGTACCGGGCGTGCCGCTCGCGCCCGCCACCGTCCCGGAGCCGCCGCTGCCCGAGCCCGCCCTGCCGCCGCCGGACGTTCCGGCGCTTCCGGCCGCGTTCGAGCCCGTTCCCGCGGTCGTTGCGGGCTGCGTGCCGCCGACCTCTCCGCCGCTGCATCCGCTGGCGGTCAAGAGGCCGAGGGTCGCCCCGAGCAGGCCAACGGCCCGCGCTTCACGGATCGTCATGTTGTCCTCACCTGCGGTTAAGGCGCGCGAGGCCCTCGAGACCTATCAACAAAGTGAGCGCGACCCGGCCCACCACAAATCTGCCGGTCCGCTGGAAACCCGGGCTCAGGCGGAAACTCGCGCTCAGGGAAAAAAGATCGGATTCGGTCCGGCCAGCGCGCTCGTGCGGAGCTGGCCGGGGCCGAGCGCCGCCGAATACACCCTGAGCTCATCGAGCGAAGCGCCGAGCTCCGCGTCGGCGCCGAACTGCGAGCGCCCGAGCCAATCGTAGACGTCGTCGATGACATCGAGCCGCATCGGAATCCCCGTCGCGGTCGCAATCTCGGTCCGTGATCCCTCGAGCACGCCGTCCAGATAGAGAGCGAGCGTGTCCGACTCCTGATCGAACGTCACGGCGACGTGCGTCTCGATACCCCGCGGGAAAAACCGCACGGAGTCCACCAGCACCTCGTTCGGATAGTCGGCGCGCTTGTACGCCACGCGCGCGCGATTGCCCCAGCCGGGACCGGTGGTCGGCGTGAGAAACAGGTAACTCGTCCCTGCGTCGCCCTGGAGCCCCGGAACCTCCGAATCATTGTTCCCGAAATCGAAAATCCGCTGCCATTCGGCGCCGCCGTACCAGATGAGCCACGCTTCGACGGTGACCGACTGCAAGCTCGACACGATCCCCGAGGGCAGCGCCACGTACTGATCGTCTTCGGGCATGCCCTTCCCGCCCGCCAGAGCCAGCCATCCCGACCCCGTGAGCGTCGCGTTGATCAGCACCCCGTCCGCGGCCACCGCGCTCGGATGGACGCGAGTCACCGTGTCCGTCACCACGTCCCCCGTCCCCTCGAACGAGTATCGATGGATCAGCGCCTCGCGAAGCCCCGTGCAGCTCGCGAGATCGGCCCGATCTTCGTCCGGTATTTCGCAACCGCAGAGCCCCGGCGCCACCTTGTCGGGTTGATCCGGACAGGCGTCATCGCAGTCCGGCGTGCCGTCTCCGTCGCGATCGTCCGTCGATGCCGCACAACAGCTCCCAACGCAATCCTGGCCGCCACTGCCGCCACTGCCGGCGCCTCCACCCGCACTCCCCCCGCTGCCGCCGCCCGCATTCCCGCCGCGACCGGCTTCCGTTTCGACGGGCACCTCGACCGCCTCCACGACCTGCGCGGCGCAACCGGCGACGAGCCAGCACGCGCCCCACGCGAACACGACACCGTGCACCGCCTTCATCAAAACACCCCCGCCGCGCTCACGCTCACGAGCAGCATCGGCGAGCCGGCCGTCGCGGCATCCTCACCCGCGACCTGCACCACGGTGCGAGCCCAGGCGAGCAACAGCTCCGCGTTCATGATCACCGCGAACCCTCGCGAAGGCTGCGCCCACAGCCCCGTCCCGATCCCCGTCGCGAACGACCACGTATCCTCCGCATTCGCGAGCGCCGGATCCGCGGCGCTGCCCTCGATCTCCGTGCGGTACGCCCCGCCGCTCAGCGAAAGAAACGGCTCCACCGCCGCAGCCGGCGCGAAGCGACTCCAGAGCTCGAGCCCCGCGAACGACTGCCGCACCCGAGCCGAACCCTGCGCCGTCTGCACCCGAGCTTCCGCGCCGTAAAACGCCGCGACGCCGAGCACATCGAGCGTCAGCGGAGCGCCGCCCAACAATTCCGGCGGCACACTGACTCCCGCGCGAACGATCGGCGTCCACACCGGCCCGAGCCCTTGAAAACCCTGCAGCACCGCTGCGCCGGCGTGGAACGACCCGCTGACACCGGCTCCGTGCGAATCCGCGCTCGGCGCGGGTGCAACCGGCTCAGGGGGCGGAGGCGCCGACACCGGTTGCTCGGTTCGCGTCACGGAAAGCTCCGCGAGATTCGCCTTCAGCACCTCCACCGCCTCGACCGCGATGCGCGAAGACCCCGTGGTCTCGCCGGGCTGGAGATCGAACTTCAGAATGTAACTTCGGCGCAGCAGCCGATCGGAAATCCAGATCTCGCCGCCGCCGTCGGCGGCCTCGGCATCCGGCGAAGGGGCGGCGCTCGGCCTCTCGACCACGTACAGCACCGCCAGTGGATGCAACTCCCGCGCGAGCGCCTCACCGACCTCCTTGGCATCGTCGCCGGCCGGCACGCGCGAAACCACCACATCGAAGCCTGCGGCCTCGAGCTCCCCGCGCAGGCGCGCGTGCATCTCCAGCGTTCGATCGAAGTGCGCCGGCTCCAGCAGAACCACGCGATGCCGCTCGTCCGCGCCCGCCGAAGCCACCCCGAGCAGCCCGAACGACAGCGCCAGCCGCAGCAGCGCACCGCGGCACCGGCGCCAGACTGGCGACCCGCCGCAGTGACTCAGTGCTCGGCCTCGCGAACGATATTCTTCGCAGCGGCCGCGTACGGCCCTGCCGGAAACCGCGCGAGATAATCGCGCGCCGCGGCGCCCGCGCGTGAAGCGCCCCCTTGCCGGTACACCAGCATCAACTTGCGACCGAGCGCTTGCGAAGCGTACGGCCCGCCCGGCGCATCGTTGAAGTAACGCTCGTACCATTCGACGGCAGCGCGCGAATCCCCCTGATCCTCCGTCAGCCGTCCGAGAAAGAACGCGGCATCCCGCGCCGCCGCGGACTTCGGAAAGCGCGACCGTTGCGCGACGAGCGCCTGCCGCGCCAGATCCGTCCGCCGCAAATACCTCGCCGAATCGGCCAGCGCCGACAGATCCGAAAGCGGAACACTCGCGAGCGTCGCCGCGATCCCGCGCAGCGTCGCGGCCTCCACCACACCTTTGAAATCGCCCGCGGCGGCCTTCTGCGCCCAGCCGAGCTCACCGCGACCCGTCGCGCTACCCGGATCCTCCTTCACGTCGGACACCGAACCGCCGGGCACACTCGGGGCAACCTCCGCGGAGCTCGCCGGAGCGGGCGCGGCCGCCGCCGCCGAGCTTTCGAGCGTGAGCTTCCCTGCCGACAGACCGCCGTGAAGCCGTTCCCCGGCGTGCAGCGCCATCCCTCCGGCGGCATAGGGACCGGTCACCACCACCGACCCACTCTTCATCGCGATCTCCAGCGCCTGCTCGCGCTTCGACCAGCGCAGCGAAAACGCCGTCCCCGTCACCCGCACCGTGTACGGCCCCGCCGCGAGCGACCAAGCCGCGCCGGGCCGCTTCGCGATCGAAACCTGCGCCGTCCCGTCCTGCAGACTCAACTGCCCGCCGTGCGCGTCGAGCCCGAGAATGCGCGTCTCCGCGCCCGGCTCGAGCGTTACCTCCGACCCCTCCGAAAAGCGCAACTTCGTCGAGGCGCCGCCGACGACGCGATCGCCGTCGACCAACATCCCGTTCACGACACTGTAAGTGACCGCGCTCTCGCGTCCCGAAAGAACAGCGCCCGCGCCGACCAGACACAAAACCACTGCGGCGGCGGCGAGCAGCGTCACCGTCGCGCGCCGCCGCGCTTTGCGCTTCTCCACCTTCAGCCCTACGCGCGCGAAACTCGCCTCATCGCGGCGAGGCGCGTCGCCCGAAAAATTCTGCCGGGCAAGCCGCGCGAACTCGTCCACCACCTCGCCGCCGGCAGCCTCACGCGGGTCAGTCACGACGACCTCCGCGCAACCTCACCAAATACTCTCCAAGACACGGATCACGCTCTGCGAGCATCGCCACACGTTTGTATGCCCGCGTGAACCGCCTCCGTGCCGTCGGCTCCGAAATTTCGAGCGCGGCGGCGACATCGGCGACCTCCATCCCCTCGATGTAGCGCAACACGAACGCCAGCCGGTCGCG
>DASXWF010000275.1:0-14500 GCA_036503835.1 Polyangiaceae bacterium
AGGAGCCCGGTGGTCCGACGGGCAACGGTCGCGTCTCGATCACGTTCGCGCCGAGCGGTCGCCCGACGTCCGTCGCCGTCACGGGTGACCTCGCCGGCACGACGGTCGGCTCCTGCGTCGCGCGCCTCTTCCGTCAGACGCGAGTGCCCGCATTCTCCGGCGACCCCGTGACGGTCGCGAAGGGCTTCTCGATCCAGTGACGCTCGCTCCGGGCCGCCGGGGTTGACCCGCGGCCCGGAACGTCAGCCGTCGCTCACTCCGCTGCGGCGAGCGTCGTCCGATCGCCGAGCACGACGCTGTCCTTCTGGACCCAGCGCGTGCGGTCGAACGTGTCCATGTTCTTGTTGAGCACGACCTGGAAACAAGCGGCGTTGCCCTGCTCCGCGATGATCGTCGACCAGGCGAGGAAGAAGTTCCAGATGCGGAACCAGCGATCGCCGTAGGCCTTGGTGACGGCCTCGCGGTTGGAGAGCCAGTTGTCGTGCCAGTACTTGATGGTCCAACCGTAGTGGATGCTGATGTTCTCGACGCTGTGCGTCTCCCAGCCGGCCTTCTCCATCGCCTTCAACATCGAGGCCGGGCAGAGGCTCGCGTCGGCGCCGGGGAACACGTACTTGTTCATGAAGAGGCCCCAGATCAGGTCCTCGGGGCGGAGACCGCGGCGCAGGCCGGTCCACTGCAGCAAGAACAGTCCGTCGTCTTCGAGGAGCTCGCGCACGAGCTCGTAGAAGGGGACGAGATTCTTCACACCCACGTGCTCCACCATCTCGAGGCTCGAGATCTTGTTGAAGCGCTGGCGGGGAATGTCGCGGTAGTCGCAGCACAGGATGCGCGCGCGATCCTGAACGTTCGCCTGACGGATGCGCTCGTTGCCGAACTCGGTCTGGCGCTCGGCGATCGTGACGCCGGTCGCGTCGGCACCGAAGTGCACCGCCGCGTGGCGGGTCAGCGTGCCCCAGCCGCAGCCGATGTCGAGCAAGCGCTCGCCCTTCTCGAGCTGAAGCTTTCGACACACGAGGTTCATCTTGTTGTCTTGCGCCTGCTCCAGAGTCTGGTTCGTGCGCTCGAAGAAGCCGCTGGTGTAGACCATGCGCTCGCCGAGGAACCAGCCGAAGAAGTCGTTACCGCGGTCGTAGTGCTCGCGGACGATGCGGCGATCTTGCGCCTTGGAATGGATCGTGACTTCCGGGATGAAGTTCGTCACCGCCCAGCGCAGGTGCTCGGTCGTGAGCGACCAGCTCACGAACTTCGAGCGGCTGCGCAAGAGCGCATAGATGTCGCCCGGGATGTCGATGGCCCCGTCGAAGTACGCCTCGTAGAGCGTCACCATGGGGATGGGCTTGTTCGCGTAACGGGCCGCGAGCTTCTGGTCGTTGAAAACTACGTAATCGGTAAGACGCGACATGGGCTCCTGGGCTCTCCCCGGGTAGGGGCGTGGAGCGAGGGAGAGGATCACACTGGGCGACTTTGTGCAACGGGCTTCCGGCCGGCTGGTTGCAAAAATCGCAAAATCTGGGGGGAGCAGACCTCGTTTTCGGGCTGATTCGGCGCCCGAGCCGGCGGGGGGTGCTACCGTCAACCACGAAGGAGCCGCCCCCGATATGGGAAGACCCCTGGTCCGATTTCCGCTCTTGACCCTGGTCGCTTCGCTCTCGCTCTACGGCGGAGCGTGCTCGAGCGACGCGGAAGCTCCCCCGGCAAGCCCCCACGAAGGCATCGATATCGAGGACGTCGTTTACCTCGGTGACACGAACGACGAGGGCCTCGAAGTGCTGCTCGGCGAAGCGCTGAAGGCAGGTCCCGCTCCCGTCGTCACCGCTCCGGAGGAAGCCGCGGTGCTCGAAGCCAAGACGACGTTCACCTACGAGAAGGGCACTACGGCACGCCTCGAACGGGTACGGACGAACGCGCGAGGGCGCTCCTTTTCGTTCGCGGATCTGTTCGCGGCCGAGCGCGTGGCGCACGCGCACGGCGAGCCGATGAACGGCGACGCCTACCTGCTCACGTTCGCGAGCGCCGGCGACCCGGAGCTCTTGCGCGTCTTCACCGACGAGACGAGCTACGAACCCGAGGACGACGCTTGGTCCCTGCTCGCCGAAGCCGGAGAGCTCACGCTCACCGTTCGCATGGGCACCTTCGAAGAGGGCCGGCTCACGAGCGGAGGGGGACCGGTCGAAAGCGCCCCGCTGCACTTTTCGATCAACGAGCCGTGAGCGCGCCCCGTTCCCCGGACGCCGGCGACGGCCGCGCTGCGCTGCTCGGATTCGCGCTGTCGCTGGCGCTCTTCGGATGCGGAGAAGAAGGCACGGAAGCGGCGACGGACGCGCCGTTCCCGAACCGGAGGCCGGCGTTCGTTCTGCCCGCGGGCGACGTCGGCCTCAGCTCCGACAACGGGTCGGACAGCGTGAGTGTGCTCGACCTCGCCGCGCTCGCTCCCCTCGGCTCGGCTCCGGTCGGACGCGATCCGGTCGACCGCGACGGCCCGCACCACGTCGCGATCGATCGAGCCGCCGGGCTCGCGTACACCGCGCTCGCCTACCCGCCGCCCGCGGTGCCGCCGGGACCGCACGCCGCGCACGGTTCGGCCGAGCGCGCCGGCTACGTGCAGAAGCTCGCGCTCGAGGATCTGCGGCCGCTCGCCGAGGTGCGCGTCGAGAACAATCCGGGCGACATCGTGCTCAGCGAGGACGGCACGCTGCTCGTCGTCTCGCACTTCGATCTCGCCCGCGCGACCGAGGAGAGCGAGCTCGAGAAACGGCGCGCTCCGCTGGCTTTGATCGATCCCGCGACGCTCGGCGCGCCGCGCTTCGTCACGACCTGCATCGCGCCGCACGGCGTCGCGCTGTCGCGCCCCGCCGGACGGCTCGCGTTCGTGGCGTGCTACGGCGAAGACGCCGTGGCGGTGGTCGATACGACGGACCCCGAAGCGCGGCCGGGGCTCGTCGCGATCGGGCCCGGCGGCAGCCCCGGCAGCCCGTTTTACGGCCCCTACGCCGCGGTGCTCTCGAACGACGGCGAGCGCGTCGCCGTCAGCAATACGCTCTTCGGCGACGTTCGCCTGTTCGCCGTCGAGACCCGCGAGTTCCTCGAGCTCGGGTTCGTGCCCGACGGCACGCCGTACTTCGCCGCCTGGTCGGCGGACGACGGCGTGCTCTACGTTCCCACGCAGAGTCCGGACGGGCTCGAAGCGTTCGACGCGGAGAGCGGGGAGCGGCTGCGCCGCCGGAGCTTCGAGCGCGAGGACTGCGAGCTGCCGCACGAGGCGGTGTTCGGCTCGGACCCCGCGGCGCTCTTCCTCGTGTGCGAAGGTGACCACCGCTCGCCCTCCGTGGTGCTCGTGCTCGATCCGGAGTCGTTCGAGACGCTCGCGTCGCTGCCGGTCGGGGTGTATCCGGACCGTCTGGCGATCGGAAGGGCCGCTCCGTGAGGCGCGGCGGCCGCCCGAGCGTCGCTTCGTTCGGCGTGTTCGCGCTGCTGTTCCTCGCCGCCGCGAGCTCGAGGGCGAACGGCGTGTTCCCCGCCGTGAGTCAGATCGTGACGGAGCCGGGCGAGCCGGATCACGTGTTCCTGCGTTCGACGTTCGGGCTCGTGGTGAGCTCCGACCGTGGCGCGAGCTGGGACTGGATCTGCGAGTCGGCGGCCGGGTACGTGGACATCGAGCCGGCCATGACGGTGCTCGAGGGCGGGCGCGTGATCCTGGGGTTGCCGCGCGGGATCTCGCGGAGCTCGGCGAACGCCTGCGACTTCGCCCCGGCGGCGGGCATCGACGCGAACGTGGTCGACGTCTCGCGCGTGACCGGCGATCCGGAGCGAGTCGTGGCGCTCAGCGTCACCGACGTCGATTCGCAGGTCTGGGAATCGACCGACGCGGGTGAAACCTTCGCGCCGCTCGGCGAGCCCCTGCTCGATTTCCGCGCCACGACGCTCGACGTTCCCGCCACGGAGCACGGCTGGATCTACGTGAGCGGCTTCGCCGGCGTGAGCTCCGGAACCGGCGAAGGACGGCTGCTGCGCTCCGAGGATCGCGGGCTCGCCTGGCAGAGCTTCGGCGTTCCCGAGACGACTTCGGCCAGGCGCCCGTACATCGCGGCCGTCGATCCGGAGCACGCCGCCACCGTCTACGTACGCACGGAAGGCCTCCCCGGGCTCTTGTTCGTGACGCGGGACGGCGGCGAAACGTTGGAAGAGGTGCTGCGCCTGAAGGTGCCGATCCAGGGCTTCGCCCTGTCGCCCGACGGAAAGAGCGTGCTCGCGACCAACGTCTACGACGGTGCGTTCCGCGCGGACGTCGACTCGCTCGTGTTCGAGAAGGTCGCGTGCCGGGGGCCCAGCTGCCTCTCGTGGACGGAGTCGGGTCTCTTCGGTTGCGGAGACGACACGCCGGACGGCTTCATCATCGGCGCGTCCGAAGACGAGGGAGCGACCTTCGAGCGCGTCATCGATCTCAGCTGCATCCGCGGGCCGCTCGCCTGCGAATCGAGCACGCTCGTGGGCGGCGAGTGTCCCCTCTACTGGCCCGCCATTCAAACTCAGCTCGGCGCCGAGGTCTGCGCTCCGCGGGACGTTCCACCCTACCGCGGCTGTATGGACATGGGCGAAGCCGGCGCCGACGGCACGGGAGGAACCGGCGCGGACAACCAAGGAGGCGCTCCGTCGAACGCCGGCGACGGTGCCCTCGGCGGCGCGACCACCGCGGGCACCGGAGCCGCGCCGAGCAACGACGGCGGGGCGACCCCGTCCGCGCCTGCGGAGAGCGGCCGCGAAGGCTCGAGCGGCTGCTCGCTCTCAACTAGTCGTAATTCTTGGCTATTTTTGGCTGTTTTGGGATTTTTTCTCGGTTCCGCGCGGCGGCGCGCAACTCGGGAGCGGCGGCGCCCGAACGAAGTGGGTCATGAGCCTCCTGCTCGAAGGCCTTCACCGTGAGACCCCGATTCTGAACGTCGAGGACACCGGCGCGCCGGAGCGTTCCCCGGCCGACCCCGCGCCGGCACATGACACTCGTTTCCGCGAGCTCCTGCGAGGCGTCGCCAAGGCCATCGATCGGGGCGAAGCCATCATGGATGGCGCCGCGCGCGGCGCGTACGGCGGTCTCGATCCGGCGCAGCTCATCGCATTGCAGACCGGCATCTACCGCTACAGCGAAGCCGTCGACCTGACGTCGAAACTCGTGGACCGCGTCGCCGGCGGCGTGCGCACGATCGTCCAGGCAGGTCACTGATCGTCGTACCCAGGTCCCGAGCGGGGACCGGGAGCGCTTGCTCGAGACGGTGAGCTGTGTTTGACTCGAGCGCGAATGCGACGGGCGACACGGCCTCGCACCGGCAAGAAAGCTCGCGGGCAGCTCCTGCTCGGCGCCCTCGCTGCGTTCGCCGTCTGGCTGGTCGCGGGGGCGCACGTCGCGTCCACCCTGCATTTTGCGCTGGTTTCGCATCGGATCTGCGCCGAGCACGGCGCGCTGGAGCACGGGCACGAAGCCGAAGCGGAGCACGCGCAGCCGAAGGCGCCGGCGCACGCCGCGCTGCAGAGCGGGAGCGACGAAGCCGAGCACGAGCACTGCCCGCTCATCGCGCGCCCGCACGAAGAGCTCGCCCTCGCCGCACCCGCTCGCTTCGAAATCGCCTCCGCGCCTCGTGCCGCGCCGTCACCGGTCCAACGAGCATCGGCGCCCGCCCCGGCGCGTGATGCGCTGCTGCTCTTCGCGCCGAAGCAGTCGCCGCCCGCCTGAGCTTTCGCGCGAGCTTCGTTTCGTCACGCTCGTTCGGCCAGGGCCGTAGCGGGCGCCGGCGCTGCGGCTCGTCGTTCGAAACCTCTCCGTCCGCGCAGCCCGACGGTTGCGCCCCGGACGTTCGTCCCGGCTCTCACTGCGCAACCGGCGGCCTGCCGCCGCCGATCCCCCGCGTAACGCGGCACGCGTCCTCGCGCGCGTGCCGCGACGTCCCGCATTTTTCTTCGGATTCCCATGTCGTTTCGCACCGAGCTCCTCGTGCTGGGGGCCCTCGCGTTCGCGCGTCCCGCCCTCGCCCAGGTCGTCGTCGAAGGACGGCGCCCGCCGCCCTCGCGCGGCGCTTCCGACTACACGCTCCCCGTCGGCGAGCTCGCGCGGGTGCCGCGCAAGAACGCGACCGAGCTGCTCGAGCTCGCCCCGGGCGTCTACCTCTCGAACGAGGGCGGCGAAGGCCACGCCGAACGCATCTACCTGCGCGGCTTCGACGCGCGCGAAGGCCAGGACATCGAGGTCACCTACGGCGGCGTGCCGGTGAACGAGAGCGGCAACCTGCACGGCAACGGCTTCGCCGACCTGCATTTCATCATCCCCGAGCTCGTCCTCTCCCTGCGCGTGCTCGAGGGACCGTTCGATCCACACCAGGGCAACTACGCGGTCGCCGGCAGCGTCGACTACGAGCCCGGCCTCACCCGGCGCGGCCTGACCGCCAAGTACGAGCACGGCTCGTTCGGATCGAACCGGCTGCTCCTCACCTGGGGACCTCCGGGCGAAAGCGTGCACACCTTCGGCGGCGTCGAGATCGCCGAGAGCGACGGTTTCGGCCAGAACCGCGGCGCGCGCCGCGCGAGCGCCCAGGGTCAATACGAGGGGCGACTCGGCCGGCAAGCGAACTTTCGCCTGAGCGGCAGCGCGTTCGCGAACGAGTACCGGAGCGCGGGCCTCTTGCGCGTCGACGACGTGGAGCAAGGCCGGAAGGACTTTTTCGACACCTACGACCCGGCGCAGGGCGGAACCGGCACTCGCTTTCAGGTCGCCGCCGACGTTCAGGCGAAGAGCGAGGACTTCGTGTTCTACCAGCAGCTCTTCGCCATTTCGAGGGGCATGCGGGTGAAGGAGAACTTCACGGGCTTCTTGCTCGACACGCAAGAGGCCATCCAGTCGCCGCACGGACAGCGCGGAGATCTGCTCGACACCGACATGACCGAAAGCACGCTCGGCGGGCGCGGCTCCGCGCGAACGGAAGGCAAGCTCTTCGGCCTGCGCCAGGAGCTCGAGCTCGGCTATTTCGCGCGCGCGGACGGGGTCGAAGGCGTGCGGCAGCGCGTCGACTCGGCGGGCATTCCTTACGAGACCGAGACCGACCTCGATTCCAAGCTCGCGGACGTAGGCCTGTACGTGGACGCTGCGCTCAGGCCGATGCGGCTCCTCGTCGTGCGCGGCGGCGTACGCGCGGACTTCTTCGCGTTCGACGTGCTCGATCGCTGTGCCGTCCAAGACGTCTCCGCCCCCTCGCCGGAGCATCCGCCGGGCGACGCGAGCTGCCTGGATCAGCGGCGCGGCGGCGAGCACCGCGAGCCCGAGCAACGCTCGTCGACCGCGAGCACCAAGCTCTTGCCGCGCGTGTCCGCCGCCTTCGGGCCGATTCGCCATTTCACGTTCTCGGGCGCCTACGGTCAGGGCGTGCGCTCGATCGATCCGAGCTACGTCACGGAAGGCGTCGAGACTCCGTTCGCGAGCATCGAGTCGGCGGAGGGCGGCGTGGCCTACACGCGGAGCTTCGAGTCGCTGAGCCTGGCGGCCCGCTCCGTGTTCTTCTGGACCCACGTCGATCGCGACCTCGTGTTCAGCGAAACCGAGGGCCGCTCCGTGCTGGGCGGCGGCACGACCCGGACCGGCTGGACCGGCGCCGTGCGCCTCACGAACGAATGGCTCGACGAGAACGCGAACGTGACGCTCGTGCGCTCGGCCTTCGACGACGACGGGCTGCTCGTGCCCTACGTGCCGGACATCGTGGTTCGCTCGGACACGGCGCTCGGCACCGATCTTCCGCTCGTCGTGGCCGGACGCGCGCCGCACGGTTCGCTCGGGCTCGGCGTGAGCTACGTCGGGCGCCGCGCCCTGCCCTACGGCCAGCGCAGCGACACCATCTTCACGATCGACGCTTCTGCCGCGCTCGCGCTCGCCGGTTTCGAGATCGGCGTCGAGGTCCTGAACCTGTTCGACGCGCGCTACCGCGTGACCGAATACGACTACGTCTCCGACTTCTCGCCCGGCGGTCCCGCGACGCTCGTGCCCGCTCATCACTTCGCCGCGGGCGCGCCGCGCAGCTTCTTCGTATCCCTGTCCCAAAACTTCGGAGGCTCCTGATGCGTCCCGTCCTTCGAGCTCGCCTGCTCCTGCAGTTGCTGTCGTGCGCCACGTTACCCGCCTGCGTCGGGACGACCGGCGGCGACGAATTCTCGTTCGAGGCCTTCGCCGCGGGCCCCCCCGGAGCGAACGGCAGCTCCTATTCCTTCGAGAGCCTCGGCTACTCGGTGACGCTCGAGCGAGCGCGGATTCACGTGGGCGCCGTCTACCTGAACCGCGCCGTGCCCACCTCCGGCGCCGGCCTCAGCACCACCTGCACGCTCGACGGGATCTACAGCGCGGAGGTGCCCGCCGAGCTCGAAGTCGACGCGCTCTCGCCCGAGCCTCGAGCGTTTCCGGCGCCCGGGAGGGCGACGTCGGATCCGTCGCTCACCGGTGAGGTCTGGCTGAACCACGGCGATCTCGACGACCCCCGAAGCTCGACGGTGATCCTCGACGTCGCCGGAAGCGCGTCGAAAGACGGGACCGTCTACCCGTTCCGCGGCAAGCTGACGATCGGCGAAAACCGGTTGCAGCCGGCTCCACCCGCGACGCCCGGAGCCCATCCCATCTGCAAGGAGCGCGTCGTGACGCCGATCGCCGTCGACGTCCTGCCGGCGCGCGAAGGACACCTGCTGCTGCGCATCGATCCGGCGCGCATGTTCAAGAACGTCGATTTCTCGGAGCTCACGCTCGTGGAAGACGGCGTGTTCGTGTTCGACGACGAGCCCGAGACCGCGGACCACCCGGTCGATCACGCGAGCCAGAGCCTCTATCACGGGCTGCGTTCGACCGACGTTTACGAGTTCACCTGGGAGTGACCATGAATTACCGGCATTTTTCGCAGAATCATCGCCCGTTCTCCTTTCTTGGAAGTTGTTCTCTCATCCTGTTCTCGCTCGGGAACATCGCCTGCGGCGCGGGAGAAGCGGACGGGGGCTCCATCGCCGTGCAGGTTTCCGGCGAGGACGCCGCGACGGACGGGTTCTCGTTTCCGACCGGCAGCGAGGTGACGTTCATCGACGGCTGGGAGCTCCGCTTCTCGCACGTGCTCGTGACGGTCGATCACGTCACGATTTCGGAGAATCCGAACCTGGCACCGTCCGATCAGTCGCGCACGGGCCCGGCCGTCGCGCGCGCCGACGGACCCTGGGCGATCGACCTGACGGTGCCGGGGAGCGTGCCCGGAGCCGGCGGCGAAGGCGAGGCGACGCCGCTCGTGACGCTCGAGAATCAGAACCTGCGCGACGGCCAGCCGTTCGCGGCGGACGAGACCTACGCGTTCGGCTACGACATCGTGGCCGCGACGGGCGAAGCGCTTGCGGTGAACTTCGCGGGCGACGCCGAGGCCGAAGCGCTCTATCGGACGATGATCGACCGGGGTCATGCCGTCCTCTACGCCGGGACGGCGCGCTTTCGCGGCGGCGACGACTGCCGGAGCGGCGGCGACTACGATTTCTCCGAGCTGCCGCAGGAACTCGAGTTCGAGCTCGGCTTCGCGACGCCGACCACGTACCTGAACTGCCAGAACCACGAGAACCAGGGCGACCCGTTGCCGGAGGAAGAGGCCCCGCGCGGCATCGCGCTGCCTTCGAATCGCGCGGCGCTCGGACAGGTGACGCTGCACCTCGAGCATCCCTTCTTCTCGAGCGTGGTGCACGATTCGGGCATCTACTTCGATCAGATGGCCGCGCGGCTGGTCGGCGTGCCTGCGGGAACGAAGCTCACGACGGAAGACCTCGCCGGAGTCGACCCGACCGAGCTCAGGGACGCCCGCGACAGGCCCCTGCCCTGGCGCGCTTGTACCGACGCCGAGCTGCCCCCGGGTACGCGCGGGTTCGACGTCGGAACGTTGCCGCTCGACCCGAACGCAGAGCCCGGCACCGCGCTCCGCGACTACCGCGATTTCGTGAGCTACGTGCAGAGCACGCAGGGGCACCTGAACGGCGGCGAAGGACTCTGCTCCGTGCGCCGGAACTACCCGTCACCGCGCTGAAGCCGAGGAGCCTTTCTCAGCGCGAGACGACCGACCCCGAGGCCGCCGCGTTTTTCATGCCGCTTTGGCGGAGCGCGGCCTGCGTGCGTTTTTTTCGAGCACTTGTCGCCGCTCCGGCCATGCATCAGATCAGGAACCGATTCCAGATGCCGCTTCTCCGCCCGCCAGCTCTCGTTTTCACGCTCTGTCTCGCGCTCACCGGCGCCGCTTGCGACTCTGCGGAGTCCTCGGTCGAGGACGACGGCGGTGAGGGGGCCGCTCCGGGCAGCGGGGGCACCGCGAGCGGTGGAACGGCCCACGGCGGAACGGCCGGCGGCGCGGGCAAGAGCGGCACGAGCGGCAGCGCCGGTACGGGCACACCGCCGGCCGACCCGCTGCCCTGGCTGCACGTCGAGGGCAATCGGATCAAGGACCCCGCCGGCAACGACGTGATCCTGCGCGGTGTTTCGCTGATCGACCTCGGCGTCACCGAGCTCTGGGAGGGCGGCATCCGGGCGATGATCGATCGGCTGACGAAGATCGACGATACGCAGGGCAGCTCGCCCGGCTGGTACACGCGCGTGGTGCGCCTGGCGGTGGTGCCGAGCGACGGCGAGAGCGATTCGCCCATCGAGTATCAGGCCGGCAGCGACGCCTATTATTCGACCATACTCCGCCCCGCCGTCGATTACGCGCTCAGCAAGGGCCTCTACGTGATCATCGACTGGCACTACATCGAGGACACCTCGCTTCACCGCGACACCACGAACGCGTTCTGGGCCGACATCGCGCCGCGCTTCGCGGGCGACTCGCACGTGATGTTCGAGCTCTACAACGAACCCATCAACGGCGGCAGCTGGCCGAGCGTCAAGCCCGACATGCAGAGCTTCTACGACACCGTCCGCAGCGGCGCGCCCCAGAACCTCGTGCTCGTCGGCACCCCGAACTGGTCTCAGGTCGTCGGACCCGCAGCGACCGATCCGATCGTGGGCCAGAACATCGTGTACGTCGCCCACATGTACCCGCTGCACTGGAACAATCAGAGCCTGCGCAATCAGATCGTGACCGCGGCCGCGGTGCACCCCGTCTTCATCACGGAGTGGGGGTTCCAGAGCGGCTCGAACAACATCTTGAACGGCACGATCTCCAACTACGGGACACCGTTCAAACAGTTCCTGGAAGACAACGAGCTCAGCTGGACGGCCTGGTGCGCGAGCAACAACTGGGGGCCGCCGATCTTCAACACGGACTACACGCTCCGCGTCAGCGAAGGCGAGATGGGCGGGTTCGTCAAGGATTTCCTGTACGAGAAGCGGGACTCGAACCTGCCCAGCGAGCCGGCGAA
The DNA here is from genome assembly GCA_036503835.1 of Polyangiaceae bacterium. Taxonomy (GTDB): domain Bacteria; phylum Myxococcota_A; class Polyangia; order Polyangiales; family Polyangiaceae; genus PMG-095. The sequence goes on from DASXWF010000275.1 coordinate 11,392, forward strand.
CTAGTACCGCAACCCCGAACTGTGTTCCGGGGTCTGCCGCTTCGCGGTCACCTCGGCTGCGCCGAGGGCGGTCCTCTCTGCGGATCCAACAGAATCGTCCCGGAGCGACGCGGTACTCTCGTTGGCAAGGCGAGCGGACCGTGCGAGAACGCTCGCATGCCACCCGGCCGGGGAGCTGCCGAACGCGCTGAAGCTTCGAGATTCGGCGCGTTCGCGCGCGTCGTAGCCTGGCTCCTGCTGCTCGTCGCCGCGCTTTTCGTCGTCGGCAGCGCGCGCGCCGACGACGCCGGAGCCAGCGCAAACCTCTTGTTCGGCAAGGAGCCGATCCGCGCGGGCGACGCGCGGCGCCTCGAGCGCCTCACCGACGGGGAGCGCGCGCGCGAGGGCGACTCCTGGAAGAGCCTCGTCACCAAGCCCTTCCGCGGCCGAAACTCCGACGTCGTCTACGACCTCGGCGCGGACCTTCCGATCCGCGCTGCGTGGCTACAAGGCGATCACAACGACAGCTACGAGCTGCAGATCTCCGGCGACGGCAAGAGCTTCTCGAAGCTCTGGGTCGCCGAGCCGCAGCGGAGCTCGGGGCTCCGCACGCGCTCGACGCGAGCGCTCGACGCGCACGGGCGCTACCTGCGCCTGCAACCGCTGGACGGGGACGGACTGTTCGGCGTCAGCGAGCTCCAGGTGTTCTCGACCGTCCCGGACCCATTTCCGCCGCAAGCGGAGGAGGTGCGCGCGCGCTCGCTCGACGGTGCGTTCCGCGACTCGACGACGCTGCTCGGGCTCGCGCTGCTCCCTCCGCTGCTCCTCGTCCACCGCGGGTCGAGCCGGGGCATGATCGCGCTCTCGCTCGGCGTGGTCGCCGTCGCCCTGTACCAATGCGGAAGGGCGTATTTCGAGTGCCTGCCCGTCGATCCGCGCGAGGTCTCGCTGGTGCGCGGGATGCTCGGCGCCGTGGCGGCGTGCGCGGTCGCCCGCGAGCTGTTCGCGCCACGGCGCTATCCCGCGCACCGCCCCATCGTGCTCGGCACGCTCGGGCTCACGGGCGTGCTCGGCGTGCTCGCCTTCTACAACCTCGGCCAGCCGCAGTTTTACAGCGACGAGCGCGACGAGTGGACGTTCGCTCACTACCTCGACCTTCGCCAGTACTACACGACCGCCAAGTACTTCGATCCGATCGGCTACCGCGGGACGTACGAAGCCGACATCGCCGCCTACCTCGAGGATCGGCCCGAGCAGGAGCAGGAAATTCAACAGATCCGCATGCGCGATCTGCACAGCCTGCGCATGAGCACGCCCGCCAAGCAGCGCGAGCGCATCGCCGCGATGAAACAGCGCTTCTCCCCGGAGGAGTGGCAGGCCCTGAAAAGCGACGTGCGCTGGTTCCGCGAGGCGATGGGCGAGGCGCACTGGCTCGAGATGCTGATCGACTTCGGCGGCAACGCGACGCCCGTCTGGATGACCATCGCTCATTTCGTGTTCCGCGCGGTGCCGCCCTCCGATTCCGGCTTCACCCTGCTCGGCCTGCTCGACCCGCTCTTGCTCGCCGGCATGTTCTTCGCCGTCTTTCGTTGTTACGGACCGCGCACGACGCTCGTCGCCATGACGGTGTTCGGCGCGAACGACTTCATCATGTACGGGACGAACTGGGGCGGAGCCATGCTCCGTCACGACTGGCTCGCCTACCTCGGATTCGCCGCCTGCGCGCTGCGCCGCGAGCGCTTCGCCCTGGGCGGGGCGCTGCTCGGGCTCGCCACCATGATCCGCGTGTTCCCGGCGCTCGCGCTGCTCGGCGCGGCGCTGCCCGCCGTGATCCGGCTTTTCGAGCACGTCCAGGAAACACGCAAGCTCCCGTCCCTGCGCGAGCTCGTCGCGCGCGAGCGTGACACGGCGCGCCTGATCGCCGGCGCGGCGGTCGCCATGCTCGTCGCGTTCCTGGTTTCGATCGCGGTGCTCTCGCCCGAGGCCTGGCCCGAATGCCTGAAGAAGGTCGCCGAGATGAACGCCGACCCCCACCCCGCCTCGCTCTCGTTGCGCTCGCTGATCGCCGGCTCGTCGGGCAACCAGGGCAGCGTGCTGCGCGCGCGCCAGCCGCTCTTCATCGCCGCCTGTACGCTCTACGTGGGCCTCGTCGTGCTCGCCGCTCGCAAGCGCCGCATCGACCAGGCGGCACTACTCGGGATGGTGCTCGTACCGATCCTGCTCTATCCAGCCAACTACTACCTTCACTTCGTCTTCCTGCTGCCGCTCCTCGCCACGGAAAACCGCCCGGCGACCCGGCGCGCCGTCCCCGTCGCGCTCTCGGAAGGGGGCGTCTGGCTCACCCTGCTCGTCATGTGCGCGGTGCAGTACTTCACCGTCCTCACGGAGGACATGGTGCTCCATTTCTACCTCGAGACCGTCGTGATGTGCGCGACGCTGCTCGTGCTGCTCGCGTTCCTCGTTCAGGAGGACGTACGCGAATGGGCAGCGCGCGAAGCCAGCTGAACTGGGAGGGTAGCGCCAGCTTCGGGATCTTTTTTAGCCGCCAAGAGCGCCAAGAGCACCAAGAGCGCCAAGAGGATTCTTGAGGGTGAGTAGAACAACAGCTCGGAACCGAGCAACCCCCGTGTGCGTCTCCGTTCCCCGCCGCGTCCAGTCGCGCCCCCCAACCCCCAATTCCCAATTCCCCTTGACGGCCTTGGCGCTCTTGGCGGCCTTGGCGGCTAACAAGCCCTCACAGCCGCCAAGACCTCCCCGCCCAGCTCCCTATTCTCCCGCAGCAACCCCCGAAGTGATGCGTGCCTCGGGAGGCATGGACAGTGGTCGCTTGACGAACGACGGGACCTCTTGGCGGCCGACCTCTTCCCAGACGTCCGCCTTGAAGTAAGCCTTGGCGCGGGCGTTGCCCATCATCAAGTTCGCGACGTTGAGCGCCATCTCCAGCATGCGCGAGCGGATCAGCATGTGGACGACCGCCGTCTCGTGATCCCGGAACCAGCTCGTCATCACCTCCCGAAAGTCGGTCGTGTGCATCTTGGTCTCCGACCCGTCGACCATGAGCACGTAGCGACCCGAGTTTCGGATCTGGCGCTCGCCGTCCTCGATCACGTGCCGAGCGAAATCGATCGTC
>DASXWF010000276.1:0-2861 GCA_036503835.1 Polyangiaceae bacterium
CTATCGTCTCGGATCTCCCATGAAACGCTCCTTCGCGCGCGTCCTGCTCCTCGGCTTCCTTCACGCCCCCACCGCACTGGCCCAGGAAACCACTGCGCCGCCGAGCCCGCCGGAACAGCCGGCGCAGCCGCCCGCCGAAACGCCGCCCGCCGAAACGCCGCCCAGCGAAGCGCCCGCGGTCCCCCCTCCCGAACCGTCGGTCCCTGCCGAGCCGCCGGGCGAGCCCCCACCGGCGCCGGCCCCGAGCCCTTCTGCCGGCGCGCCGCCTGCGCCGCCGCCGAGCGCGTCCTTCGAAGCGGCGCCGCCGGCCGCCACGACACCGAAGACGGCACCGCCGACGGCACCCCCTGCTCCCGTTGCCGGCGCGAGCTCCGCGCCCGCTCTGCAGGATCCGCCGAAGAAGCAGGACGATGAAGATCTCACCAAGCGGGACGATCAGAACGGCGTGCTCGGCCCCGTCCGGATCGGTCCCATGATCGGCACCGGCCTACCCGGCCTGCTCGCGTTCGGCGGCATGCTCAAGCTGACCCGCTACTTCGCCGCCGGCGTGGACGTCGGGATCATCCCGAACCTCGCGTTCTCCTTCTACGGCGACGCGAGCGTCGCGTACCAGGGCTACGACGTCTACGGGCGCATCCACCCGTTCGGCAACTCCTTCTACTTCGGCGCCGCGATCGGCTACGCGCACATGACGGCGACGTATCAGGACACCCAAGAGGTTCCGCCCCAGTACGCCTCCCTCTTCCCCGAGCTCGGCTCCTCGGTCACCTACACGAGCGAGGCCACGATGCGGACCCTCGTGCTCTCCCCGAGCCTCGGCTTCTTCCACATCTTCAAGTCCGGCTTCAGCCTCGGAATCGGCGCTGGCCTGCAAATCCCCGTCGCGCCGAGCGAGCTCGAGTACAACAGCCGCACCGACCCGAACCTCCCCGACGCGATCGAAGACCAACTGCTCGGCCCCACCGACCAGATCGTGACCGACACCCTCGAAAGCGTCGGCCAAACCCCGATCCCCCGCTTCGAGCTCCGAATGGGCTGGATGCTGTAGAGGTCTCCGCGAGCCCGGAGGTCGGGTGGATTCCGAGGTCTCGGCGGAACTGAAGCGTCGGCTTGTGTTCGGCGTTTCTTTTTGCCGCCAAGGCGCCAGAGAGACGCCAGGGCCCGCCAGCGGAGACCGGAATTTTTTTGGGGTTGGTTTCGCACCTTCGTGCACCGTGCGGCGCCCGGTTCCGCCAGGCGAGCCCCCCCCAAAATCCTCTGGCGGGCCCTGGCGGTCCTCTTGGCGTCTTGGCGGTAAAAACCCACCCTCACGGCCGCCCGAAGGCGACCGCTCGAGACGACCTCTCAGCCGCCCACGCGCTAACCCCTCTCGCGACTAGCCGCGCTTCTTTTCGAGCTCGGGGACGACGCGGGCGACGCGGGAGCGCACGACTTCGCGCGCGATGCGCCAGAGGCTCGCTTCGTCGCCGCTCTCCGAGAGCAGACCGAGCGGGATGCGGAAGCCGCCCATGTCGGCGCGGCCGCCGCCGTAGGGCCTGCCCTCGCTGTCCTCACCGAAGACGTTCTGCATGAACGCCGCGGGATCGACGCTGGCGCGGCGCGTGCGTAGCGAGCCGTCCACGCGGTCCTCGACGATGCCGAAGACGAGCACGGTGTCGATGTCCTCGCGCCGCAACAAGAAATCCGCGGCCATCGGGATGGCGTCGCGATTCGTCGCCGAGACGTGGCCCACGCCCGCGAGCGCGAAATCGCGCACCACCTCGAGATCGGTGAGGGCCCGACCGATCGCGTCCATCGCCTCCGCGGATACGGCGCGGCGCCCGATGCGGCTCAGCGTCTCGGCGTCCACGAACGGCTTCAAGTACGCAGCCGCGCGGAAGTCCGTGGGGGTTGCGTAGGCGAAATCGTCCGTGTCGGTCTGAATCCCGAAGAACATCGCCGTCGCGACTTCGGTGTCGTCGTTGCCGTTGGCCCCGAACGGCGCCGACCCCTGCTCGGCGTACTCCGCGTAGATGGTGCACGTCGCACCCACGTCGTGGCGGATGTCCACGAACGGCGCCTTCGGAATGGCGGGCGGGCGGTGGTGATCGACGATGCTCAGCACCTCGAGCCCGGGCGGAAGCTTGATGCTGGTCTCGCAGGCGCTCGCGTCCACGAGCGAGAGGTAGCGATAGCCGGTGAGCTCGGAAGAATCCGAGATCTTGATCATCGGCACGTTGAGGAGCTTCACGAGCGCCCGGTTCTCGGAGCGCGAAATCGGCAACACGTGCGCGATGGTCGCCGATACCCCCATCCGCTCGCAGAGCCTGCGGTGCGCGAGAGCGCTGGCGATCGCGTCGGGGTCGGGGTGACCACCGAGCAGGATCACGTGGGGCTCGTCGCGCGCACCGGCGAGAATGCGCTCGAGCTCCTGGACCCTCTCGGTCTGTGTCATCGGGTGAACGGCGCTGAGGTGAGGGGCGTTCAAGTGGCCTCGAAGCGAGCGGGACCAGCGTAGCACTCGCGGAAGGGGCAGGTGCCTGGCGGTGGGACGAGCTCCGATAGGTATAGCCGCGCCGCGTCGCAGCCGAAACCCCTCAGCAAATTATCCTGTAAAGTCCAACATTTACAGATTCGCAGCGCCGGCAATGACCCAAGATGAGGGCCAGCCGCGAAAGACGGCGAGAAAGTCCGGCACGCAGCGCGGACCTGATGCGCGAACGGCGCTTCGCTCGTGAAGAAACTTGACGGGACCCGACTCCGAGAGCAATTTTCCGAAACACCTCATGACGGCCGCCGGCCAAACCCCGTTCCCAATCGTCAGCGAGCGCTCCGCGGTCGTCGTCGTCGGGGTTCTTTCCGTCCTCGGGCTTCTTATTAGC
>DASXWF010000277.1:0-4795 GCA_036503835.1 Polyangiaceae bacterium
CGAGCGCCTCCTCGTCACGCGGCGCAGCGAGGGCACCCACCTCGCCGGCTACTGGGAATTCCCCGGCGGCAAACTCGCCCCAGGCGAAGCCCCCGAAGCCTGCGCCGTGCGCGAAGTCTTCGAAGAGACCGCGGTTACGGCCCGCGCCCTCCGCCGCCGCCCCGCCATCGGCTGGGACTACCCCACTCGCGCCGTCCTCCTCTACCCGATCGACTGCGAATGGCTCTCCGGGGAAGGAGAACCGCGCGAAGTCGCCGAGCTGCGCTGGGCCTCGCCGAACGATCTCCCACACCTCCAATTCCCCGAAGCGAACGCCGCCCTCATCGCGGAACTCGTCGCCGGCTCCGAGCTCACCCCGCGTCGCTGAGCGCCGACGAGCGGGTCCTGGCCACCACCGGCGAACATCCGGCGCACCACTTCTCTCCGCTCCTCTGGCCGAACCGTGGAGGAAGGTGGGATGCTGCGGCAACGATCGATGCAACAGAAATGCAGGATGCATGCAACTTGCAGAAGAGCTGCATGCTGAGGTCGCCGAGAGGCCACGCCCCCCGAGAGAACAGTCGTCGGATTTTCCTGCGCTCGGGTGCCCTCCTACCGGACGAGCGGTGAGAACACCCGGCGAATCCGCAGAACGAGCGACTCCCTAGTCCAGCAATCCCGCGTCCGGTTCCCCGGTCCCCGTCCCTCAGTCCCCCGTCCCTCAGTCCCCCGTCCCAGGTCCCCCGTCCGCTGTCCCAGGCCCAGGTCCCCCGTCCACCTCCCAAACGGCACTCGGACAATCCGCCGGACACGCGCAGGGCGCCGCTTCGCCGACCTCGCACCGCCCATCCCCGCACGTCCCCTCCACACAGGCAAAGACCCTGAGCGGCAAATCACTCGTACACTTCTTCACGCGCACCGCGTCCCCCTCCTCCACCGCCGATTTCAGCTCAATCGTCCGGAGCCCCGCGCAACACGGCGCCACCCGCGGCGGAGCCTTCCCCGCTTCGTAGCGCCCGGGCCCCGAACACTCCGCTTCACCTTGCGGCCCCGCCTCCGAGCGCCCGCCCGCGCACCCGCAGAGCACCAGAACCGCGGCCAGCGCCCTTGCCCAGCTCATCGCGTCCATGCTCCGCACTTCCCGGCACGCGCGCCGCCGCGCTCAGATCGAAAGCGGCGGCACCTTGTCCGGATCCACGCCGAGCTCGCGAATCGCGCGTGCGACCGTCGCCGCGTCGACCTTGCCTTCTTGGCGTAGAGCGTCGAGCGCGCCGATGACCACGTTCTCGGCGTCGACCTCGAAATGCCGGCGCAACGCCTCACGCGTGTCGCTCATGCCGAAGCCGTCGGTTCCGAGCGGGACGAGCCGACCCGGCAACCAGCGACCGACCAGATCCCCGACCGACTTCATGTAATCGGACGCCGTGACGAACGGCCCCTCCACGCCCTTCAACGCCTCGACCAGGTACGGAACGCGCGGGGGCGCCTCGGGATTCAGGCGGTTGTGGCGCTCGCACACGAGCGCGTCGCGCCGGAGCTCCTGGTAGCTCGTCACGCCCCACACGTCCGAAGACACGCCGAATTTCTCCGCGAGGAGCTGCTGCGCGCGCAGCACCTGCTGCATGATCGAGCCCGAGCCCCAGAGCTGCACGTGCTTGTCGAGCTTCTTCTCGGCGGGCCGGAAGCGATACAGGCCCTTCAGCACGCCCTCCTTCGCGCCCTCCGGCATGGGCGGCATCGGGTAATCCTCGTTCTGGAGCGTGATGTAGTAGTAGATGTTCTCGTCTTCGACGAACATCCGCCGGATGCCGTCTTCGATGATCGCGGCGAGCTCGAACGCGAACGTCACGTCGTAAGCGCGCACGGCCGGCACCGTCATGGCGTGCAGGTGGCTGTGCCCGTCCTCGTGCTGCAAACCCTCGCCGTTCAGCGTCGTGCGCCCGGCGGTCGCGCCGAGCACGAAGCCGCGCGCCATCGAGTCGGCCGCGGCCCACAGGTGATCGCCGGTGCGCTGGAAGCCGAACATCGAATAGAAGATGTAAAACGGGATCATCGGCTGTCCGTGCACGGCGTACGACGTGGCGGCGGCGATGAACGAAGCAACGGATCCGGTCTCGGTGATGCCCTCCTCGAGCACCTGACCGTCCTTGGCCTCGCGGTAGTAGAGGAGCTTGCCCTTGTCGATCGGCGTGTAGAGCTGCCCGACCGGCGAGTAGATGCCGACCTGCCCGAAGAGCGCGTCCATGCCGAACGTGCGCGCCTCGTCCGGGACGATCGGGACCACGCGTTTGCCGATGCTCTTGTCGCGGATGAGCCGCGCGAGGAGGCGCGAGAAGACCATCGTGGTCGAGGCCTCGCCCTTCGCCATGCCCTTGTAGAACTCTTCGAAAATATCCGCCTTCGGCAGCTCCAGCTTGACCTGTGAAACCGTGCGGCGCGGCACCAATCCGCCGAGCGAGCGCCGGCGTTCCATCAAGTACTGCACCTCCGGGCTGTCGGGGCCGGGGTGATAAAACGGCGGATGCTCGAGCGCCGAATCGGCGATCGGCAGCTCGAGCACGTCGCGCAGGTGGCGGATGTCCGACACCTCCATCTTCTTCTTCTGATGGGTGACGTTCGAGCCCTCGAAGCCCTCGCCCATCTGCCAGCCCTTGACGGTGTGCGCGAGGATCGCGGTCGGACGGCCGTCGTTGTTCTGGAAGGCGCGCTGGTACGCGGCGTAAACCTTGCGCAGGCTGTGCCCGCCACGCCGGAGCTTCGCCACCTCCTCGTCGGGAAGGTGCTGAATGAGCTCCAGCATCCGGGGATCGAGGCTGAAGAACTCCTTGCGGACGACGTCGCCCGTCGCGATCGTGAGGCGCTGCCACTGCCCGTCGACCACCGCGTTCAGGTGCTGGCGCAGAATGCCGTCGGTGTCGCGCGCGAAGATCGGATCCCACTCGGGACCCCAGATCACCTTGATGACGTTCCAGCCGGCGCCGCGGAAGACGCCCTCGAGCTCCTGGATGATCTTGCCGTTGCCGCGAACCGGACCGTCGAGGCGCTGGAGGTTGCAGTTGACCACCCAGACCAGGTTGTCGAGCTTCTCGCGCGACGCGATCTGCAGCGCGCCGAGCGTCTCGGGCTCGTCGCTTTCACCGTCGCCGACGAAGCACCACACCTTCGAGCCCGAGGTGTCGGCGAGACCCCGGTTCATGATGTAGCGGTTGAAGCGCGCCTGGTAGATGGAGTTCACGGGCCCGAGACCCATGCTCACCGTCGGAAACTCCCAGAAGTCGCTCATCAAGCGCGGGTGCGGATAAGACGAGAGCCCGCGGCCCCGCTCGGACTCGCGGCGGAAGCGTTCGAGCTGATCGGTCGAGAGTCGCCCCTCCAGGAAGGCGCGCGCGTACATGCCGGGAGCGGCGTGCCCCTGGTAGTAGACCTGATCGCCCGAGGTGCCGTTGTCCTTGCCGCGGAAGAAATGGTTGAAGCCGACCTCGTAGAGCGTCGCGCTCGACGCGTAGGTCGAGATGTGACCGCCGATGCCGTCGAACTTCTTGTTCGCGTTGTTCACCATCACCGCGGCGTTCCAGCGGTTGATGTCGCGAATGCGCCGCTCGAGCTGCCGATCGCCCGGGTACTCGGGCTCCTCGGCGACCGGGATGGTGTTGACGTAGTCGGTCGCGAGCGGCAGCACGGGCTCGACGCCGAAACGGCGCGACGCCTCCACAACGCGGCCGAGCAGGTAGCGCGCGCGCCCTGCCCCTTCGTGCTCGATGACGGATTCGAGCGACTCGACCCATTCCTGGGTCTCCTGGGGATCGCGGTCGGACTCGGGCCGGTAGCTGTCCACTCTCACTCCTTACCTACGGCGCCTTCTCTAGCAGAACTCGCGAGCGGGTGCGCCACCCCTTGGCAGGGCCCGCGGGGCGGCCCATAGATCACCGCGGGATGTCGCGCCTCCTCTCGTTCGCGCTGTTTTTTTCCGTGATGCTGGCGGTGCTCGGGGGCGTTCATTACTACCTCTGGGCGCGGCTCGTCCGGGACATTTCGCTGCCGCCCTCGGGGCAGCAGGCACTCACGCTCGGCCTCGTGGTCCTGTACCTCTCGATCCCCCTCTCCTTCTTCGTGAGAAGAAGCGGGGCCGGCTGGACGTTACCCATCATCTGGGTCTCTTCCGTCTGGATCGGGTTACTTTTCGTCCTGCTCGTGGTGCTGGTCGCGGGCGACGCGGGCCGGGCTCTCGTCGCGCTCAGCCAGCGGGCCCTGAATACGCCCCCGGCGGATCCGGACCGCCGCCTGGAGCTTTCCCGGCTGTTCGCGCTCGGTGTCGCGGCCGTTGCGGGCGCCCTCGGTCTGGTCGCGGTGCGCTCGGGGCTCGCCCGGGTCGCGCTCCGCGAAGTGGAGGTGCGGCTGCGCCGGCTGCCGCGGGCGCTCGACGGCACCACGATCGTGCAGCTCAGCGACGTTCACGTCGGGCCCACCATCGGCCGGGACTTCATCGAGACGGTGGTGGAAAGCGCCAACGCCGTGAATCCCGACGTGATCGCCATCACGGGCGACCTCGTGGACGGCTCGGTGGCGGACCTGCGGGAGCACGTCGCGCCGCTCGCGAAGCTCCGGGCCCGCTGGGGCGTCTACTTCGTGACCGGCAACCACGAGTATTACTCGGGCGCCGAGGCGTGGTGCGTGGAGCTCCAGCGCCTCGGGATCCGCGTGCTCCGCAACGAGCGCGTGGTGATCGGCGACGACGGCGCGAGCTTCGATCTCGCCGGCATCGACGACGAACAGGCGCACCAGTTCGGCAACGGGCACGGCGCGGATCTGGCCCGCG
>DASXWF010000278.1:0-13101 GCA_036503835.1 Polyangiaceae bacterium
TGGGAGCTTGCAGCGAAGTCGAGGAACCGGGCGATGGTGGGAGCGGAGCCGGGGCTACGGGTGGAGTCACGGCGGGCAGCTCGAGCGGCGGGGGTGGGAGTAGTGCGGGAAATGCGGGTGCCGGCGTGGCGGGGAAGGGAGCGGCGGGCGTAGGGGGGGCGGCGGGCAGGGGAAGTGCAGGCGCAGCGGGTGTCGGCGGCGCGACGACCGGCGGCACGGCTGGAAGTGGTGCTGCTGCGGGCGAGGCCGCGAGCGGAGCGAGCGGTTCGGGCGGTATCGCTGCCGGCGGAGCAGGTGCAACCGCGGGTAGTTCAGCGGGTGGAAGCGGCGGCGTCCCTCCGCCCGGCGCGTGCGCCATGACCGCCGAGCGCGTGCGGATCACCGAGGTCGAGCTCGGGACGGAAGTCGTGAACGACGAGGACGAGGCGGCGCTTCACCCGCTCGCCATCTCGCCGAAGCCTTCGGGCGGCTCGCGCATCGCGTGGATGGGCGAAGGCGATCAGGTGCACGTCGCGGAGCTCGACGCAGCGGATCAGCTGGTGGGCGACCCCATCGCGCTCCCGGCTCACGACTTCTCCGATCTCTACGCCGACGACGAGGGCGGCGTGGTGCTGCTCACGCGCGACGCCGAGGGCGGCGGCACGCTGAATTGCGGCGAACCTACGAACCTCTGCGGCACTCCCCCCGACCCGCCGATCGCTTGCTACGACATGTACCTGGTCCGCTTCGACGGTGCCACGGAGAGCTGGGCCACGAAGCTCACCAACTCGAGCAGCTCGCTCCCGCCCTACTCGACGAGCAGCACCGGTCCCGACGTGTTCATGATCTGGTGGTACGCGCACCACGGGCGCATCGCCTCCGACGGCACGAACTGGGCCGCTTACTTCGGTTCGGCCATCAGCGTCAGCCAGGAGGGATGCATCAACATCCACCAGGGGGATCGCATGAAGGTCGTCACTCCCGACGGCTCGCCCGGTCCCGGCGGCTTCGATTGGGGGTGCAGTCACAGCGGCTACGAGCGCATCGTCTGGGATCCCGCGGAGAACGAGTTCGTTACGGTGTGCAAGACGGACAACAACAACCGGATTTCGTTCGCCCCGCGTTATCAGACGATCCGTCCGGTGGATCTCGCGTACTCGAACCTCGGCGACATCGTGCTCGCGAACGGCGGCGGGTACTGGCTCACGACCAGCGACATCCGCGAAGGTGAACCGGCGGGCATGGATGGCCTCGCCGACGTGCGGCTCCTGCATTTCACGACGGGCGCGGCCGACGCGGACATCGTCGTGGCGGCGCCCGAAGGCTCGAATGCGCGCGCGCCGCACCTCGCGGCGTACGGCAGCGAACGCTTGCTGGCGGCGTGGGAAACGTCGACTCAGCCCGGCGACCTTCGCTCCAACGACGCGAACCGCGCGCTCCACGTGCAAACCCGCAGTCGCACCACCGGCGAAGCGGAAGGCGACCCGCTGACGGTGGACGTGCGCGGCAACCGCTACCAAGAATTTCGGGCGTTTCCCGACGGGAGCGTCGCCTACCCGGCGCCCGGTAGCAGCAGAACGAGCATTCGGGTCTTGCGCGTTCTGCCCTGCAGCGGCTGAAAGCAGGACTTCGGGCAGCTCACTCGCAGTAACGCAGCCGCGCGACCGCGATCTCGCGTCGCGGGGGCACGTCCGGAATGCCTTCGGAGTCGAGGGGGAGCACGTCCGCGTAGTTGCGCTCCGGATCTGGAACGAAGGCCCACGCGAGATCGCCGTTCGGGAGCACGACGATGTCGTCGTACGACGCCGGCGGCGCTTCCAGCGTCGAATCGGGCGTCAGGAACGTGCCCGAACGATCCATGAGCCGCGCATGCGTTCCCGTGTAGCTACCGAAGCACGTCTTTTCGGGGCAGCGGAGGTCGTCGATGCTGTCCCAGATTACGAGCAGGTTCGACCCGTAGGGCGCAAGATGCAGGTTCATCTCTGCAATTTCGGGTGTCGGGAGCAACCACGTGACGGGTCCAGTCGCCCTGCCGTCCGAGCCGATGCGAACCATCGCCATGTCGTGATCGGCTCTCGCCGCCGCGGCCGTGCCGCGCGAGAGCCAACCGACGACGTAGTCGTTCGCCGCCATCTTCACGACGGTGCCGAATTGCCCGCCCGAGTACCCGACCTCGGTGATCTCGGCCGCGAGTTCTACGCTGTCGGTCTCGTTCACCCAGTTGAGGCCCTGATTCGGTGAGCCGTCCGAAAAGCAGAGCGAGGTGAACGAGCCCGTTGCCTCGGGCAGCAGGCGTAGGCCCTGATTGATGCTGCACTTCCATTCCCAACCGCCTGGAACGACCGCGCCCGCGTCGTCGGCGTAGACGAGCTTGTCGCCGTACAACCCCGCGCTCCAGTTGCCCTCACAGCCGTGCACCTCGAAGTAGGCGCCGTACTTCTCGCCGTTGAACGCGAGGCGTCCCTTCAGCCAGACCGGAGCGCAATCCCGCCGGTGATCCTCGCGCGTCTCTTCGAAGATGCTCGCGGTGCCGGTGAGCGGCGCCCTGAAGAGCTCGTTCTCGCCCTCGTATCGTACCAGCAGCGCCGCCGTCGCGATCTCGCGGCCCGCCGACGGATCGGGCAGCGGTTCGCCCGGATCGTCGCCGCGCACGAGCAGCATGAAACCGTCGCCGTGCGCCACGAGCCCGCCCACGTCGTAGCCCTGTACGATCACGTCGGGACCGCTGCGCTCGCCGGCTGCATCGAGTGGCGTGACGCGCACGTTCTGTCCCGCATTTTCGAGCCAGGCGACGCGCAGGTCGCCCGAGGGCGCCACGGCGAGCGTGATGCGCTCGTCGCTCGGGATCCAGTCGTAGGCGCGGCGTTTGTAACGGATATCGACGTCGGTGGAGATCGTCGTGACGCTGAGGCGCTCGGCGAGGGAGCTCGGGCACGCGTTCGCTCCGGCGGTGCCAGCCGAACCGGCGCTGCCAGCCGTGCCCGCCGCGCCGCCGTCCGGCTCGGGCCGCACTGCTGTCTCGGCGTAGTGCGTGGTGCAGGCGACGAGCGGACCCGCGCACGCGACCCGCAACGCCGCAGCTACGCGGGGAACGCGGAGAGTCGCCCCGCGGCGCGTCACTCGAGCTTGCAATCGCCCCACGCCGTGTCCTCGGGGAAAATCTCCGCGATGAGCGCGTAGAGCGCCGGGTCGTACTCGGCGAGCTCCGCGCGCGTGTTCACCTCGTTGTGAATCCCGTTCGGCTGGGCTGCCCAGTCGTTCGTGTCGTACCAATCCTGAACGCCCTCGGCCCAGTATTCCTGCGCATTCGAGGCCCGGAAGGTATCGTCGAGGATGCCGCTGGCGAATGCCCCGTCATAGGCGCTCGTGAGAGCTTCCTCGAATCCGGGCTCGACGGTGTACGCGCCGTAGGTCGTGATCGTGTGCGAAAAATTGTGCACGCAGATGCTTTCCCGCACGTACCGATCTCCGGCGAGGCAGAGGAGGTTCTCTTCGCCGCAAGCGGGGGCGATGCCGGCGAGACCGCGGGTCTCCCTGTTGAGCTCGTCGATCTCCGCCTGGGGACGGTCGCGGTAGCCGTACTCGGGAATGTCCGACGTGTCCTCGTTGCGTCCGATGACGGCGAAGCGAGCCCCGTTCCGGATCAGCTCTTGTCGGATGTCGTCGCGCCGGCTCAACATGTTTTCGAGCAGCCGGCAGGCGATCAGCAAGGACTCGTCGGCGGGAGCGCTGGAGGCGAGGATCGGAATGCCGCGCGCATCCACGTGCTTTTCGTAGAAAGGATCGAGCATCAGCCGCGTGCGCACGGCTTCCGGTACGGTCGTGACCTCCGCGCACGGTTCCGTCGTACCGCCGGTGCCCGAGCTTCCGCCCGGCGTGACGCCGCCGGCGCCGGCGCCGCCACTCGACGTGCCGCCGCCTCCCGTGCCCGCCATGGCCGCTGTCTCCGCGTACTGCGCGCTGCACGCCGCCAGCAGGCCGGCGCAAGCCACGAGCGCGTGCACCCGGGGCAGGGGCCTCCGCGTCACCATCCGACCGTCACTCCCAGCGACGCGACGAACAGCGGTATCCCGAGCTCCTCCCGCTCCGACAGCACCGCGACCCCGAGCGGCGGAAAGAGCCCGAGCGCTCGCACCGAAGCCGCGAACCCGACGCTGCGCGAAACGCCGAGCTCCGCGTGCAGGCCCAGCGCTCCTATCGCGCTCACCACCGAGTCGGAGCGCGATAGGAGCGGTGGATTCGCCTGCCCGCGCGCCTGCATCAGGTGCACGCCCCCTCCCGCGCTGAACTGCAGGCGAAAGCGCGCGCGCTCGACCGCGGCGAGCCGCGCCTCGAGCCACCCGAGCTCCTGCCAGACCGAAGCCGTGCCGAGGCTCGTCTCGACCTCCCCGCCGAGCAACGGTCCCGCGAGCATCACTCCGAACTCGAGCGGCGCGCTCACGTGGTGAATGCCGAGCGCCGGACCGTAAGCGAAGCCGAACGCCGGTCCGTCGTAGACACTCATCGCTTCGACCCGCAGGCGAAAGCTCGTCTCGGGCGTCGCGAGCTTCTGCACCGCCTCGGGCAGCGGCCGCCGCTCGACGCCGACCACGTCCGGGGGCGGCGGCTCCTCGGGGTCGTACTCGGAGAGGCTCATGCGCAGGAGATCGACCGTGCGGATCGCCAGCACGTTGGCGGCGTCCCGGCTCTTGCCCACTTCGAGCCGGCGCATCGTCGTCTTCCCGCTCACGCGATCGACGAGCCAGACCTCCACGGACGTCTTGCCCGCGTGCCGCACGAAGCCGATGCTCGCGAGCGCCTTCTCCGCCTCCGCCACTTGCCCGAGCACCGCGGACGGCTCCGCGCCCGGGTCGGCCTCCACGACCTCGGTTTCGAAGCGATGGATGCGAAGCTCGGCCTCCACGCGGTGGAACGCGTCCACGAGCACGGCGTCGTCCTCGCCGGGCCGCAGCAGAACCACACGCTGGACGTCGGCTTGCCCCGCGGCCACGGAGCTCAGGGTGAGAACGAGGAGCGCGAACGGAAGACCCGCCCGCATCCCTCACTCGCGCTCGACGATCTTCTTCGCCCGGCCCGCGTGCACGCCACGAGGGTAGCGATTCAGATACTCGAGCGCCAGGGTTCTCGCCGCCGCCTCGCCGCGTAACGGGCCTGCCACGCGCATCCGGCCCGCGAGCGCGTCGGCCGCGAGCTCTCCGCCGCGCGCCTCGGCGAGGTACGTCTCGTACCAGCGGTCGGCCGCTGCCAGGTCGCGCGCGTTCTCCTTCGTGCGCCCGATCAGGAACGCCGCCGCCACGCCGTCACGGCTGCCGGCGAAGCGCTGCCGGAGCATGAGCAGGGCGCGTTCGGCGAGCGCGGCTTCGCCCGCGTAGCGGGCCGCGTCGGCCAGCGCGCGCAGATCACCGGCGTTCGAGCTCGAAAGCGTCGCTTCGATGCCGCGCGCCCGCGCCGCTTCCACGACCTCCGGGAAGCGCCCCTGCCGCACGAGCTCCGGCCACGCGGCGCGGTGGTCCTCCTGCGCCGTCCCAGGCTTGGGTCCCGGCGCCGGTCCCGGCGTCACGGGCGCGGTGTTCTCCGCGGGCGCGGGTTCTGGCTCGGCGAGCGGTGCCGGCTCGCTCTTCGCCGCTTGCGCCGCGATCGGCGGGCTCACGCTCTCCACGTGGAGCGAGCGCTTGGGCAGCGAAGCCCGCACGCGCTGCCCCGCGCGCACGGCGATCCGTCCCGCCGCGAGCGGCCCTTCGAGCTCCACCGACCCTTCGTGCAGCGTCAGCTCGACTTCTTCCGTGACGGGCTCCCAGTTCAGCGTGAAGCGCGTGCCCGTCACATGCACGGCGAACGGCCCGGCGACGAAGCGCCAGCGCGTGGTCCGGGCGTGCGTGACGTGCGCGACGGTGGTGCCGCGCTCGAGCAGCACGCGTGCGCCGTCGGCGTAGCTCTCCTCGATGCGCAGGCGGGTGCCCGGATCGGCTCGGATCAGGGAGCCGTCGTCGAAGCGCACCTCGGCCGGCTTGTCCGCCGGGGCTCCGAGATAGTTCGAATCGAAGCTCGTCGCGCCTTCCACGTGGTAGCCGAGCGGGCGGCGGTACGTGGCGAGGCCCACGGCGAGCAGCAGCGCCGCCGCGGCGGCGAGCACCAGCCCGAGCTTCGAACGCACGGCGCGACCCGGAAAACGCGAGGCGACGGCGCTCGCCTGCACGCGCTCCCGCCCCTCGGCGTGTACGGCCTCGCTCGTCTTCGAATGGAGCGCCTGGCGGGCGAGCTCACCGACTTCGTCGAACGCGTCACGCATTGCCGTCACCCCCTCGCTGACTCAAGAATTGATGAAGAGCCGGCTCGTTGCTGCGAGCCCGCGCGACAATCAGCTCGCGCGCCTTCGCCAGGTTGCGTTTGGCCGTCGACTCCGACACCCCGAGCGCCTCCGCCACCTCGAGCATCTCGAGCCCCTCGATGTGGCGCAGTTGAAACGCGAGCCGGAGCGGCGTCGAAACGCCCGCGAGCACCCGAAACAGCCCGTCGAGGATCTCCTTGCTTTCGGGGTCGCGTGCCGGCAGCGGCGGATCGGGCACCTCCCCCGTGGGCGAGAGCGTCACCCAGCGGCGCACGCGCCGCCGCCGCAGCTCGCCGATCACGGTGCGCACGGCCACCGTCGCCAGGAACGAGCGCAGCCCTTCCCCCGAGCGAATCGAGGACGCGCTCCGCAGAAAGACCACGAACACCTCCTGCACCAGATCCTCGAGCGCGGAGTCGCCTCCGAGGTTCGCCCGCAGCACGCTCCGGACCAGACGCGAGTGGCGGTCCCACACGATCCCGACCGCTTCCGTGTCACCCCCGGCCACCGCCGTCACGAGCTCGGCGTCCGACATGCGCTCGTAGCGTTCTCGCGGGAAGGCGAGCTTCCTCACCTGGGCGAGAGGGCGCGTCACAACGTGTAAGGATGCGGCTCGGCGACGCCGCGGGTCATGGAAAAGCGTACGGAGCAGGTTCCCGGCCTTTCCGAGGCTCAGCCGAGCAACACTGGACGGAAATTCCAGCTTGACTGTACGAGCGCTTCCTGAACCCCGCCTGCGGACGAGGGCCACTCACTGTTCGATGACCCGACGGTGTTGCGTGCTGCTCTCGGCATTGGCTTTCGGTTGCAGCGACCTTCCGGCCAACGAGCCCGGCGGTTCTGCTTCGGGCAGCGGAGGGACGAGCAGTGGAGGACTGTCCGCGAAGGGCGGCACTGCCGGCCAAACCTCCGAAGGCGGAACGGCGGGCACTTCGAGCTGCGCGGGCGCAAGCTGCATGCCCGCCGCCGGCGCGAGCGCGGGTGGTTCGACGACGGCGGGTACCCCGAACGCGGGTGGTTCGGCGAACACGAGCGGCTCGTCCGCTTCGGGCGGCATGAACGCCGGTGCTGCGGGGACGAACACGGCCGGTGGCGGTGCAGCGGCGGGCGACGCGAACAGCGGCGGCTCCGGCGCGGTTGCCGGTGCGAGCGGCAGCGCCGGCGAGAGCGGAGCGAGCGGCAGCGGCGGCTGCGACGCCGGCTCGACCACCACGGCGTGGGCCAGCGAATGTCAGACCGAAAAGAGCGCGACGTGCGTCTCCGGCACGTGGAGCTCGTGGGGCTCTTCGAGCCCCGAAAACTATCCCCTGAAATACGAAACCGAGCACTTCGCGTTCCTCTGGCCCGACGATCGCAACGTGGCGCTCGCCGACGTCCAGAGCGCCGGCGAATACATGGAGAGCGTGCTCTGGCCGCGCTACATCGGAAGCCCGATCTTCTGGCCCGAGCCCTACTGCGAAACGGCGAACAAGCTCAAAACCAGCATTCACATCATCGCCGACGGCCTGTACGGCGGTTGTAACGACGGGCGCCCGGGCATCTGGGTCGGCCCCGGCGCGATGCGGGATCACTGGGGCCTCGGTCACGAATGGATGCACTCCTTGCAGTGCATGCAGCCCGGCTTCGCGGATTGCGGCAGCGGCGGCTGCTGGATCTTCGAGAGCCACGCGAACTTCATGCCGCATCAGCTCGACGAATACCGAGACGAAGTCCACTGCTCCGAGATGCTCGTCAACGAGCCGCACCTCTATTACGGCTCCACGCGCGATCGCTACTGCAACTGGCAGTTCTTCGAATTCTTGAAAGACAAGTACTGCTACAGGGCGGTCAACGAGATGTGGACCGCGAACGCCCCGAGCGGGCAGCGCGATCCGTGGAACAAGCTCGCGCTCAACATGGGTTGGGACACCGAAGAGTTGAACGACGTCTTCGCCGACTGGGCGATGCACAACGTCACCTGGGACTACAAGAACCCCCCACCCACGAGCGGCGACGACCAGGGCACCGTCTACCGCAGAGCCTACGGCTCGATCACCAGCACGACCGTCAACAACAACACCATGCGCCGCCACCGGTTGACGCGCCTCGAGCCGCTCGACCCCGAGTACGCGCAGAACCGGCGCTTCTTCTCGCCGTACTTCTGGGCTCCGCAGCGCTTCGGCTACAACGTGGTTCGCCTCTATCCCGAAGCGGGCGCGAGCACCGTCAGCGTGAAGTTTCGCGGCGTCACCCAGGACGGCGCGAACTCCGGCTGGCGCTGGGGCCTCGTCGCGACCGAAGGCGGCTTCGACGATACGACCGGCCCGACTCGTCCTCGCTACAGCAGAATCCAGCGCGGCTCGGACGGCGACCTGTCCTTCTGCGTGAACGAAGGCGAGGCGCTGTTCCTGGTGGTGATGGCGACGCCGACCGTCATCACGAAGATCGTCTGGGACCAGGCGTACCCCTCGATTCATCGCTATCCGTACCTGGTCGAGCTCGGCGGGGCCTGGCCGCAGGGCTTCTCCGGCGGCGAGCCCGACGCGTGTCCGTCCGGCACCGAACGTCACGAGAACGGCGGCGGCTGCGCGCCCGCGAGTCTCGCGGCCTCCGTGTACGTCGGTCCGTACGCTCAGGTCCTCGGTGGAACCGTGAGCGGCAGCGCGCGCATCGAAGATCAGGCGACGATTCTGAACGGGGCGACCGTCTCCGGCGGCACCGTCGGTGCGCTCAGCGTGCTCAATCGCTTCACGGTGAGCGGCACCGCCACCGTGCAATCGAGCTTCTATCCTCCCGGATTTTTCGAGAGCGGCCAGGGCCTTTCGGGCACGGCGCGGCTCTACGGCGACGTCGAGTACCGCGGCCAGGGTCTCAACAAGAGCAGCGGCTCGTTCTACGGCTTCGTCGACAGTGGGACGATGTCCGCGACGATCCAGGACGTGACGGTGGCGCCGCCGTACACGTGGCGCCCCTGACTAGTGCACCGCGCATGAGATGCGCGCAATCATCGCAAGCGATGATTGGCCCTGCTTCGCAGGGCGTGCCCCAATCTTTTCCGCTGGGGCTTCTGCCCTAGACCCCGCGTCCGCTTCGCGTCCGCCTAGTGCAGCTCTTTTCAAAATTGACTCATCTCACTCCCGCTGCACTAGCGGGCCTCCTGCTCCGAATCCTGCGGGTCACCGGAGCTCGTGTGCTCGCCTTCCGCGAGAAGCGCGGGTGGAGCCTTCTTTTTGAACGGATCCTCCCAATTCGAGACCGTCGGGCGCGGCGTGCGGGCAGGTGTCGAAGTCGCGCTGGGCGCCGCGTCGGAAATCGGGACGGCGGGCGGGGGGATGCTTCGCGCGACGGGTGACGGAGGATGGCGTTTGGTCCGACTCGTGGTCGTCGACGCGGCCGAAGGCGGCGGAACGGTTCGAGCCGGGCCCTCGCGCTCGCTCGGTGGTCTTTCCTTGGGCGCCGGGCCCTTGGGTAAGCCGTCCGGCGGTGCCTGTGGCCGAGTTGCTAGCTGTGTCTCGGCCGGCGCTGCCGCGGCAGGCGAAACCACGCTGGGCTCCTGCGGCGTCCGGAGTACCAGCCAGGACACTGCGGCGACGCTCAGCGCCACGAAGAGCGCCACGGGAGCGAGCGACGACCTGCGCGACGATGGTGGAGATTCCCGCGGCAGTGCGTCGAGCGCGCGCAGCACTTCCGCCGCGCTAGCGAAGCGCGCCTCCGGTGCCCGCTCGAGACAACGCAACACGAGCGCATCGACGGCCTTCGGCACCGCCGGATTGACGCTGCTCGGGGCCGGCGCGGGCTTGCGCAGGGATTGGAGCGCGGCGGCAGCCCTGCCCGAACCGCCCTCGAACGGCAGCTGTCCCGTCAAGATCTCGAACCACACCACCCCGAACGAGTACAGGTCACTCGCGATCGAGTGCGGCTGCCCGTCGATCTGCTCGGGGGCCAGGTAACCGAACGTGCCGATCAGCGCGCGATGGCTCGGGCTCGTGCCTTGCTCGTGATCGAGGGCGCGCGCGAGCCCGAAGTCGAGCACGACCGCGGTGCTCCGCGCGTCGGGTCCGGTCGGCAACATCACGTTGTCGCTCTTGAAATCGCGATGCAGGATCCCGGACTCATGCGCGGCTCGAAGCGCGAGCAAGAGCTCACGCGTCACGGCCAGCGCCTCGTCCACGGGCAGCGCGCCGGCGAGACGAACGCGCTGCCCGAGCGTCTCTCCCTCCACGAACTCCATGGTCAGAAAGTGGAGCAGCGTTCGTGTCCCGGCCATCACGTGCGTACCAAGGTCGTAGATCCTGCACACGTTCGGGTGACTGACGCGGCGCGCGAGCTGCACCTCCCCCTTGAGCCGCCGAACGGCGCTGAGATTGTCGCAGGCCGTCGACGCCACCGTCTTCAGCGCGACGCGCTGCTGCAGCTCGCGGTCGAACGCTTCGTAGACCTCACCCATGCCGCCGCGCGCGAGGAAGCGCTGAATCACGTAGCGCTCTCCGACCACGGTTCCGCGCCGAAAGGTCGTGTTCCAGTCCAGCCAAGCTTCGTCGAGCGCCGGATTGGTCTCCGCGGTGGCCATGCTCTGTGCCGCTTCCGCCAGGACCTGCTGACAGATCGTGCAGCGATCGAGGTGCGCGTGCACGGCCTCGAGGCGCTCGGCGTCGAGCTTCCCGAGGGCGAACGCCATGAGCTCGTCGTCTTCGACGCAAGGCTCCGACGGGGGCGGACCGGGCGTGACAGTCATCGGAAGCAGCCCTCAGCGCGCCGCGGGCGTCGGCCCGGCGCCCCCGGCGGCGCTCGTCGAAAGCCCGAGTTCGAGCTGACTCGCCAGGCTACGAGCCAGGCTGACGTACTCACTTTCGGTCAGGTCGATGCCGCGATCACACAGGGCCGTGCGCACTCCGGCCTTGATGTGCGTTCGTGCTCGCTCGAGCCAGCGCGCCGCCGTCGCGCGGTGAACGCGGTAGGCCCGGCCGATCTCCTCGATGCCGCACTGACCACAGAGGTGCATGCGGAGCGCGTTGCGCTCGTTCGCGGGCAAAGCCGCGACCGCCTCGTGCAGGGCGCCTTGAAATGCCTCGGTGTAGCGCGCGCGACCCAGTCGGTTCTCGGCAGCGAGCTCCGGGGCGACGAAATGTTCGCTGAGCTCGGTGTTGCGTGCGGTCGAAGTCCCCAGCGCTCGACACCGATCCAGCGCCGCCCGCACCGCGCTGACCCGCACCCAGGCTTTGAGAGGCCCGCGCCCGGTGTACGTGGCGAGCTTCGCCGGCTGTCCCACGAGCAGTCGGGCGCGGAAGTCCTGGAGTGTGTCCTCTACGAAATCGGACGCTCGCTGCACCTTGGTGATGGCGGCGCGGGCGACGGGCAAAAACTCCCGTTCGAACACGCCGATCGCCCGAGGATCGCCGGATACGCAAGCGCAGCACAGGAACAGCTCTGCGCCGCGCTCGGCTGACTGCTCCAAGCCCGCTTCCCCGGCCGCTCCACAGTGCGCAGAAAAGACCTCGAGCTCGAGGGCGACGCCGGGCCAGCGGCTCGTCCCGTCGAGGTACATCCGGCGCACGGACTCATCGTCCACGACGGGCGAAGTCTAGTCGTCATTTCGTCGTGAAGCGACCAAAGCTTTGTCTATTGTGCACGTCCCGAGACGTAGGTACGTCCTGTACCGCTGGTCACATCGTCCCAGCGCGGGGCGGCGCGTCGGCGGAGCAGTGAAACGCCGGCGAAACTGTCACGGACCGACCGAGTCGGAGAGCGCGGGATGGAGTGCTCGCAAGCTCGGCAGCGAAGAGATGACCATGAAGGATCAATCAAGGCGGGGTAGCGCGGGGAGCGGTCCGAAAAAAAGGACTGCGACAATGGCGTGCGGCTCCGTCAAATCAGGTGTGACGGGCGGAATCCGATCGGGAGCAGTCGTTTCGAGCTTCCGTAAGGCAAAACTCGCCGCCTTGTCGGTTTTGGTCATGCGTTGCTTCTCCCCGAATCTGGACGCCGCGAGCTGTATCAGCTGCCCGGAAGGCGTCTGCCCCGGCGACCTCGTGTGTCGAGACGGCCACTGTGTCGCGCCGGGGGCGGACGAAGACCTTTGCTCCGCGAGCGGCGGCGCTGGGGGAGGCGACGCCGGAAATTCGGGACAGGGCGCGCAAGCTGGGGAGGCGGGCGCACCCGAACCGGACAGCGGCGGCGCACCCGGAATGGAGATCACGGTGTCCTCGCCGGAGTTCCTCTGTACCGGCAGAGAGTTCGAGCTCGAAGCCTCCGTGAGCGGAGGCACCGAGCCGTACTCGTGGAGCGCCACGGGCTTCCCGGAAGGCACGCAGACCCGGACACGCGACGAGCGAGTGACGGTCTTTCTGACTCCGCCGGCCGCGGGGAAGCCCGACGTCATTCTCCGCGTAACGGACGCGACGGGGCTGGAGGTCGAGCGGACCGTCAACCTCGAGGTGCGCGAAACGCCGGTAGTGGAAACGGAGACGCTCCCGTCGGTCTGCCCGGACGAGGTCTATTCGGCACCGCTCGTCGCCAGCGGGGGTGACGAGGACGGATACACTTGGGAGACCGACCTGTCGGAGGAGGAGACGGGCCTCGGCGTCAGCGGCCAGCGCCTGGCCGGTCACTTCATCACGGATGAGGACGAAGCGCGGAAGACTCAGCTGGAATTGCGGGTGGAGAGCAACGGCTGCACGTCGGCGCCGCGCACGTTGACGCTCGAGCAAAACGCGCGCTTTGCGGACGTATGCCCGAGGATCAAGGTGGTGAGTCGCTTCGGCGGAGAGCCTATCGCAGGCAACCACGGGCTGCCGGCCGCATGCCTCGGCAGCGAC
>DASXWF010000279.1:0-2846 GCA_036503835.1 Polyangiaceae bacterium
CCCGCCCTGGCGGCGCCCGAGTTCGCGGCGCTGCCGCCCGTAGCGCCGGTCCCGCCCGTCGTGCCGGCGCCGGCCGATCCGCCCGACGCCGCCATTCCACCCGCTGCCGTCACACCACCGGAAGCGAGCGGGCCACCGCTGCCGCCGTTCGCCGCGCCGCCACTCGAGCCGCCCGCCGCGTTGCCCTGCCCTCCCGATGCAGCTCCACCGGCGGTTCCGGCTCCGGCACGCGCTGGGCCCACGCCGTCGTCACCCGCGCTCTGTCCACAACTCGCCAGCGAGAACGCGACGACGAACGCAGAGAGCGCGTTCGTGGCTAGGACTCGCGAAGTGCTGGGCACGCGCTCGAGTCAACGAGTGTAGCTCAAGATCCCACCCGAGGGCTTGCCGTACCGACCTTCGGGAACCATATTCGAAAGCCTCCGGTGAGCGCCTTCGTCCTCGCCTCGACCGCGGCCTGGCTCCTCGTGGTTGCGAGCGGCTGGCTCTTTCGGAGCCGCGCCTACGCGATTTTTCGCGGCGTGACGCTCGGGCTGCAAGTGCTCGTCACGAGCACCCTGGCGCCCCATTTCGGCGAGCTCTTTTGGGCCGCTGTTTACCTGCAAGCGGCGGTCTTCGTGAGCTCGCTGCTGCTCGTCCGGCCTCGACTGCGCGGACTCTTCTACCGAGGCACCGTGAGCGTCCCGGCCGCGTTCTTCTCCGCGGGTACCCTGCTCGCGCTGCCGTGGGCCCTCGTCTCCGCCGCGGGCTTCACACCGCACGGCCTGTGGATCCCGTATTTACTCGCGGCGATCGGCATCCTGCAATCGCTCGCGACACGGGAGGAAGCAGTCGATCTCGTCGTGCGGGACGGCGTCACGATCGACGGGCTACGCCGCCACGACGCGGGCGGACTCCGCAGCGAGCGCCCGCTGCGCGTGATCCAGATCACGGATCCGCACCTCGGTCCCTTCATGTCGGTGCGCCGGCTGCGCCGCATCTGCGAGCGCGCCGTCCACCGCGAACCCGATCTGGTCGTGCTCACCGGGGATTTTCTCACCATGGAGTCCCAGGCACGGCCGGAGCTGCTCGCCGCCGCGCTCGCTCCACTGCGGCAGCTCTCGGGTCGCACCTTCGCGTGCTTCGGCAACCACGACCACGAAGCGCCGGAAACCGTGAAGCGAGCCCTCGCGGAAGCGGGCGTCCACCTGCTCGTCGACGACGCCGCCGAGGTCTCGACACCGGCCGGCGACGTACAGATCCTCGGCTTCGATTTCGTCTGGCGCGAGCGCGCCCGGCACCTCGCCCAGGTCACCGCGCTGCACCCGCGCAAGCCCGGCTTCTTGCGGCTCCTCTTGCTGCACGATCCGGGCGCCTTCCGCCACCTGCCGGAGGGCGAAGGCGACCTCGTGCTGTCCGGGCACACGCACGGGGGCCAGGTCGGGCTCGTGAGCCTCGGCTTGCCGTGGACGATGATGCGCGCTTTCGTGAGCGCGCCCGACCACGGACTCTGGGCGCGCGGCCCCGACCGCTTGTACGTCCACCGCGGCACCGGACACTACGGCTTCCCACTGCGCCTCGGCGTCCCTTCGGAAGAGAGCCTGCTCCAAATCCATCTCGCTCGCTGAACGGAGAGCGAAGGCCCGGCAACGCGAGCGAGAGCGGGTCACGGCAGGCACGTCCCGTTCATGTGATCGAGCTCCGGACAGCTCGTCCCGCCCGGAAAGACACAGACGAGCGTCCCTTCCCGCGGCTCGGGCGTGTATCCCTGCGTTGCGCAGAACGTTCGCTGGATACCGCACCCTCCGTGGAGGAAGGCCCACTCCTCGCATTGTTCACCGTCTCCGAAGTGACAGACCCCGATTTCTCCCGCCTCGGTGCGCCGGATTTCCAGCGTGTAGCCCGCATCGACGCAGTACTTCGAAGCCGGATTCACGAGCGCGTCCGACTCCCCCGCCGCTCCGCAGCCTGCCAGCACCGACGCGAAAACCCAACCGACACCCAGCAATCTGCAAGCGTTCATGAGGCTCTCCTGATTCTTCCCGGTGATTGCGGCGAAAACCGCCGCTCGCCCAGGGTCATTGCAGCGGCCGTGCCAGCGCGAAATCCGCGCAAAATCAGGGCCTACGCTGCGCGCGTGCAAGCCCTTGCCCGCCGCGAGACGCGGGACGGTGCAACGGAGTGCACAGGCTCACTCCGGCCGAGCGGGAGCCCCGTGCGCGTGCTCCTCGAGCCGGCCGAGCAGGTCGGCGCCGGTCCGGATCGAAAGAGCGTCCCTGATCGCCGCTTCGTCGGTGAGCTCACCGATCAGGTTGGTGGTTTCCCCGATGTCGTCCGGCAAGAAGAAGAGCTGCTTGGGAACGCCGTGATTGGCGCCCTTGGCATTCGGGATCTCCGCGCCGGAAGCGTCGAACGAGCGACTGAAGCCGCCGCCGCCGCTGCTGTCGACGAACTTCCAGCCATCGACGGTGATGAGGGCGCGGTGGTCGAACTGCGAGGACACCACGATCGAATCGCGGCGTACGGGCGGCTTTTCCCGCCCGCGCAGCAGGTCGAGGAAACTTTCGCCGTCCGGCGCGACGTCCGGCGGAAGTTCCGCCCCGAGGTGCGCGGCCAGCGTCGCGAAGAGGTCACCGTGCCAGACGAGCTCGTCCGTCACCGTGCCGGGCGCCGCGACCTGACCGGGCCAGCGCACGACCAAAGGAATACGCGTTCCGCCCTCCCACACGTCGTGCTTGATCCCCCGGAACGGGCCGTTCGAGTCGCGCCCGTGCTCGTGGCTGTCCAGAAACGCATCGACCTCCGGCCCGTTGTCGCTGGTCAGCACGACGAGCGTGTCGTCGCGCAGGCCGTTGTCGTCGATGGCC
>DASXWF010000280.1:0-5569 GCA_036503835.1 Polyangiaceae bacterium
CGGCCGTGTAACGCCGCAAGAGGTCGTGCTCGCCGAACGCGCGCGCCACCTCGACGTTCTGCGCGCGGTCCGTCGTGAACAGCAGGACCCCGGACGTGCCCTCGTCCAGCCGCTGGTGAACACCGAGATAGCGATCTCGGCCACGCTGCTCGAGCCAGGCACCGAGGCGGGAGACCAAGTCCGCCGCGAGTGCCTCGTCCCCGCCGTGGACGGGAATGCCCGCCGGCTTGTCGACGACGAGCAGACCGTCCGCGTCATGAAGGACGCGGGCGTCGCGAAATGGAACGGTCAGGCGCTCGAAAGCCACGGCCGCCGAGCATGGCAGAGCTCTCCGCTCGGAACCTCAGAATCCGATGCCGACCCGCGCCAGCGCGAGCAGCCAGACTCCGGGATCGGGTGCGTTTTTGGGGTGAATGGCGGGAATGCTCGCCACGAGATCGATCCCGGCGCGGGCGTCGGCGCGCTCCACGGGCAAGACGTACTCGAGCGTGCCACGCAGCGTCCCGATGCCGTACGTCGATGCTTCCGGCACGTCCTCCGCGGGCTCGTGCTCGAGGCGTGCGACGCCCGCACCCGCCGCGACGATCGGGTGCAGCGTCCGCCCCGCCCCGAAGTCGACCCACAGATCCGCCTGATACTGCGAAAGGCCGCCGTCGCCCCCGACCCGAACCCAGGTCCCGCCGGCGCGCACCCCGATCGGGCCGGAACCGGCGTCGAGCGCCGCCGAAAGCCCGCCGTCCGTGACGGCTTGCGAAACGCGCAACCCGGGCCCTACGCTCACGCGCACGGTCGAGCCCTCGACGGCGCGTTCAGGGGCCGGGGCACGTTCGGGCTCGGGGTCGTCC
The DNA here is from genome assembly GCA_036503835.1 of Polyangiaceae bacterium. GTDB lineage: Bacteria > Myxococcota_A > Polyangia > Polyangiales > Polyangiaceae > PMG-095. Next base: position 846 of record DASXWF010000280.1, read on the forward strand.
GAGGCGACGAGCACCTCACCCGGCGGCTCCGCGAAGCCCGGCTCGGCATGGGCCGGCCGTGGAACGCAGAGCATCAACCCCAAGAGCACGCTGATCTTCCTCATCCGGGAACTCCTCTTCCCCGAACGAGGCCGGCGCCGCGAACTTACACCACCGCCGTTCAGCCGCGTTTCACCGTGATTTCAGTCTTGACCGAATTGGCGATGAAGCACAGCTGGTGCGCCTGGTGGTGGAGCTGCTCCTCCGCTTCGGTGGAAGGCGTGGTGCCTTCGCGATAGCGAACCTTGGGCGTCAGGGTCACCGTGGCGATCCAGCGCGCGCCCTCGGCGTTCTTCGCGAGCACCCCGACGGCCTGGTCCTCGTAACTTTCGATCTCGTGCCCCGCGCGCCGCGCGAGGTCGAGAAACGTGAGGAGATGACAACTCGAGAGCGCCGCGACGAACGCTTCCTCCGGATCGACGCCCGCCGGATTCGAGAAGGGCAGCGGAACGATCGTCGGCGACGACGACGCCAACACCTTTTGACCACCGTCGAATTCCCAGCTGTGCGCGCGCGAATAGCGTCCCTTCGGGAAATCCTCGCCTGCGAACGACCAGCGAACCGTGGCGCGATGTTCCGACATCGCAAACTCGTAGCACACGGTGGATGGCGCGGTTACGCTCCGGGGCGTGACGAACCCGCACGAGCCACCGCCGCCGGGATCGACGATGACGCGGCCGCGCACGCTCGAGCGCTTCGCGGACGAGCGCGTCAGTCGGATCTGCGATCAGCTGGCGACCGAGGAGCCGCTCGAAATCCGGCTCGTGCTCGAGCGAAACGGCGTGCCGGTCAAGCGCACCGCCGCGATCACGATGCGCACGCCGGGACACGACGCGGAGCTCGCGCTCGGCTTCCTGTTCGGTGAAGCGCTCGTCGACGACGCGGCGGCGGTGGCGTCGCTGGAGAGCTGCGGCCCGGCGCTCGGCTCGCCTCCCGTCCAGAACATCCTGCGCGTCACGCTGGCACCCGGCGTCGAGGTCCCCGAGGCGAGCCTCGATCGCAATTTCGTGACGAGCTCGAGCTGCGGGCTCTGCGGCAAGGCCGCCCTCAGCGCCCTCGAGCAACGCCAGATCCACGCCGTAGCGCCCGGTCCGTCGCTCTCGCCCGAGACGCTGCTCGCGCTACCGGACACCTTGCGTCGCGCGCAGACGGCCTTCGACGCGACCGGCGGATTGCACGCCGCGGCGCTCTTCAATCGAACGGGCGCGCTGCTCGTCGTGCGCGAAGACGTGGGCCGTCACAACGCGCTCGACAAGGTGATCGGCTGGGCGCTCGACCGCGGGCTCCTGCCGCTCTCGGAGCACGTCGTGCTGGTGAGCGGCCGCGCGAGCTTCGAGCTCCTGCAGAAAGCGCGGCGCGCGGGGCTCCCGGTCCTCGCCGCGGTGGGCGCACCCTCTTCGCTCGCGGTCGACGCGGCGGAACGCTTCGGGATGACCTTGACCGGCTTCTTGCGCGACCAGCGCTTCAACCTCTACGCCGGCGCGGAACGCGTGGCTTTCGGCGAACATGAGCGAACCGAACCCTACGCTCGAGTCTGACGCCGCCGCCGTCACCGACGGCCCCGCCGCGACGTCCGCGGGCGGCTTGCCGGCCGTCACCGCCGCCCTTGGCACGGCGTGGCAGCAGATGGGCGCGGTGCGCTCGCTCCGCACCCTCTATCGCATCAACCAGGTCGACGGCTTCGATTGCCCCGGCTGCGCCTGGCCGGAGTCCGACCGGCGCAAGCACGTCGAGTTCTGCGAGAACGGAGCCAAGGCCGTCGCCGAGGAAGCGACGCTGCGCCGCATCGACCGCGACTTCTTCGCGCGGCACTCCCTCGAAGAGCTCGCGCGAAACTCCGATCATTTCCTGTCCCAGCAGGGGCGGATCGCCGAGCCGCTCGTGCTGCGTCCGGGCGCGACCCACTACGAGCCGATCGACTGGGACGAAGCCTTCGAGCTCCTCGCCGGCGCGCTGCGCGAGCTACCCTCGCCGGACGCCGCCATCTTCTACACGTCGGGACGCACCAGCAACGAAGCGGCCTTCCTCTACCAGCTGATGGTGCGGCTCTTCGGCACGAACAACCTCCCCGACTGCTCGAACCTCTGCCACGAGTCGAGCGGCGTCGCGCTGGGCGAGACGCTCGGCGCCGGCAAGGGCTCGGTGTTGCTCGCCGACTTCGAGAAGACCGACTGCGTCCTCTTGATCGGCCAGAACCCCGGCACCAACCATCCGCGCATGCTCTCGACCTTGAAGGAGGTCGCGCGGCGCGGCTGCCCGATCATCGCGGTCAACCCGCTGAAGGAGGCCGGTCTGCTCGCCTTCCAGGATCCGCAAGAGCTCTTGGGTCTCTTCGGCGCTCGCACCGCGCTCGCGACCCACTTCTTGCAGGTCCGGATCGGAGGCGACGTAGCGCTGCTCAAGGGCTTGATGAAGGCCCTGTACGAGCTCGATCGGGAGAGCGGCGGGCAGGTCTTCGATCACGAGTTTCTCCGGGAACACACGCGCGGCTTCGCGGCCTTCGCCGCCGACCTCGAGAGCGAAAGCTGGGAGCGCATCGTCGAAGGCTCGGGCATCGAGCGCGACGCGCTCTACGAGGTCGCGCGCGTGCTCGCCGCGTCCAAGCGCCTGATCTGCTGCTGGGCGATGGGGCTCACCCAGCACAAGCACGCCGTCGCCAACATCCAGGAAATCGTCAATCTCCTGCTGCTCGGCGGCCACGTCGGGCGCGAGGGCGCGGGCGCTTGCCCGGTGCGCGGACACTCGAACGTGCAGGGCGATCGCACGATGGGGATCTGGGAGCGGCCGACCCCGGCATTTCTCGAGGCCCTGGCGCGCGAGTTCGGGTTCGTCCCTCCCGACCGTCACGGCTACGACGTGGTCCACGCCATCGAAGCCATGCTCGCGAGCAAGATCGGCGTCTTCTTCGGCATGGGCGGCAACTTCCTCTCGGCCTCGCCGGACACGGTGCGTACGGCCGCCGCGCTACGCAACTGCGCGCTGACGGCGCACGTCTCCACCAAGCTCAACCGCTCGCACCTGATCACCGGCCGGACAGCGCTGATCTTGCCGTGCCTGGGCCGGACCGAACGCGATCGCCAGGCGGGCGGCGACCAGTTCGTCAGCGTCGAAGATTCCATGGGCGTCGTACACGCGACACGGGGCCGCCTGAATCCGGCCTCCCCCGCCCTCCTCAGCGAAGTCGCGATCGTCTGTCGCCTCGCGGAACGGCTGCTCGCAGGCAAGGCCCCCGCGCTCGACTGGCAGAGCTATGCGGGCGACTACGATCACATCCGCGAGCACATCGCCCGCGTCGTCCCGGGGTTCGAGGACATGAACCGCCGCATCCGCGAGCCCAACGGCTTCGTCCTGCCGCACGCCGTCCGGGACGAGCGACGCTTCCGCACCGCCTCCGGCAAGGCCGAGCTCACGGTCCACCCCATCCCGCGCTTCGAGCTCGAGCCGGGCCAGTTCCTGCTCACGACCATCCGCAGCCACGACCAGTTCAACACCACCGTCTACGGCCTCGACGATCGCTATCGCGGTATCCGCGGCGGCCGCCACGTCGTCTTCATCCGCGCGGACGAACGGGCCGCTCTCGGCTTCGAAGCCGGTGCCACGGTGGACGTCGTCAACTCGTACGGCGCGGAAACCCGCCGCGCAGCGGGCTTTCGCCTGGTGGACTACGACCTGCCGAAACGCTGCCTCGCGGCGTACTTTCCCGAGGCGAACGTGCTGGTGCCCCTCGAAAGCTTCGCCGACAAGAGCCACACGCCGACGTCCAAATCATTGGTCGTCCACCTCGAACCGCACCGTCCGGCCGCGCCGGCCCAGAAACCGGAGCCAGAAAACCCCGAGCTCGCTTGACGCTCCGCTCCCGGAGTGCATAATCGCGCGCCCCCGGAAGGCCCCCTATCATGCACGCCACGCTTTCGAAAATCCAAACCCTGGAATCTGCTGGAATCCGAAAGGATCTCGAAGAGTTCCGCGTCGGCGACACCGTGGCCGTCCACTACAAGATCGTCGAGGGCGACAAGCTCCGCGTTCAGGTGTTCCGCGGGATCGTGATCAAGCGCCACAGGGCGGGCCTCCGCTCCACTCTCACGGTACGCAAGGTGAGCTTCAACGTGGGCGTCGAGCGCATTTTCATGCTGCATTCGCCCCGCCTCGAGAAGATCGAGCTCGTCTCGCGCGGCGTGGTCCGGCGCGGACGCCTCTTCTACCTGCGAGACCTCGCCGGTAAGGCCGCCCGCGTCCAAGACGAAAAGGACCGCTGAGTCGGTTCGGGGGGTCCAGCACGCACGCTGTTTCTTTTGGGGAGAACAAACGGCTATGCTTCGGTCCGCCTGCTCCGGCGAGACGCCCGAGCATTCAACGATCGTCTGGATTTTCTCATGATTGTCTGCGCTCGCTGCGGCGCCCAGAATCAGCCGACCAACAAGTTCTGTCTGTCCTGTGGAGCTCCCGTACAGTCGGGACAGGCAGGAGGAGCCCCGCCCGCGGGCGGCCAGTCCGGCGGATACGCTGCGCCACCGGCGCAGCAATGGGGGCAACCCGCACCTCAGCCCCAACACGCTCCTCACGGAGCACCACAACACGGCGCACCGCCAGCTCCTCCCGCACCACAGCAGGGCTGGGGGCAACCGCCGCAGCCGCAGCCTGCACAGCAGTGGGGACAACCTCAGCCCCCGCCGCAGCAGCAGCAG
>DASXWF010000281.1:0-6784 GCA_036503835.1 Polyangiaceae bacterium
GATCGCAGCCGGCCTCCGCGGCCGCGAGCGCGAGGCGATCCCCGAGCTCGCCGCACGCGTGCAGTCCCACGGCGAGATCGGCCCGGGAAAGCACGAGCTTCTCCCGTGACAGGTCCGATTCGACGAACGCCACGTCGAGCGCGCCGACCTCGCGGGAGCGCTGCTCGCTGCGTTCGACTCCGGAGCGAACCCGCAGCGCGTCGCGGTCGAGGGCGACGGTCTTGCGTCCAAACAGCTCAGCCGCGAGCCGCGAGAAATGGCCGCTGCCGGCTCCCACGTCGACGATGCGCTCGGCGCGCTCGGCGAGCGGCGCCAGCGCTCCGAGTAACGGTCCGAGCTGCTCGCGCTTGCGGCCGCGCACGCCGCGTAGCGCCGCCGCCGGGGTGAGCATGGGCGGCGTGTCCAGTCGGGGCAGGCGCGTCAGGTGTCGGACCTCTCGAAACAGTTCGCGAAAGTCCCCGGGAGCGCCGGGAAGCTCGGCGATGCCGGATTCGATTCCGCGCGCTTCGCAGGCACCGAGCGCGTCGTCGCTCAAGGACGAAAGAAACGCCGTCCAGCCGCGGTTCTCGCACCAGTCCGGCGGCTCCGGATCGTTCACCGGTCCAGCGGCGATGTCGAGCACAGGCCCGAGCAGGGCGAGCGCACGGCCGAGGAGCTCCATTGCGACGTTCGGCGCGAGCCCTTCTAGGCGGCGCGAATTTCCGCGACGCGTGTGCCCGCCGCGCCCACGTCGTAGCCGAGCGCGGCTAGCTCGCGGCGAACGGGAGTGGTCGTCAGCGCGTCGATGAGGCGCGCGAGGCGCGGATCGGCGAGGTCGTCGAGCGGCAGCGCCAGGTCGTAGCGCTCGGAGGCGAGCGGGATGAAGTCGTGACCGAACGCGATGGCCGCGTCGCGCGTGGCGACCCCGGTGTCCGCAGCGCCCAGACGGATGGCCCGCGCCACCTCCAGCTGCCCGGCGGCGCGCAGTGAGCCGCGCTCGAGGTCCAGCGTCAGGCCGGCGTGGCGCAGCTCGCGCTCGAGGAGGCGGCGCGCCCCGGAACCTTTTTCGCGCGCGGCGATGCGGAGCCCGCGCTGCGAGAGGTCGCCCACGGAGCGCACGTTTCGCGGGTTGCCCTTGGCCACGAGCAGGCCCGCTTCCCAGCTCGCGAGGGTGAACAGCACGAGATGCCGCCCGCCGGCATGGCGGCGTACGTCCGGTACGTTCGCCTCGCCCGTTTTCGAATCGACGAGGTGCACGCCGGCCACGTGCGCGCGCCGGCCGGCGAGCTCTTCGAGCGCGCTCGTGCTCGAACGCGAGAACCAGAGGAACCGCCCGGCACCCGAGCGCGCGTTGAGACGATCGACCAGCATGCCGAGAGCGGGCGCGCAGCCCATCACCACCACGTTCTCGCGTAGCTCTTCCTGACGACGTAGCGTCTCGACTTCGGCCCGTCCCCGAGCGCCGCCGCGAGCGATCCCGTCCGCCGACAGAGAGGTTGCGTCGGCCTCGAGCCGGTACGACACCCAGCGGCCACCAATGTTGGCGACGGCTACGCGCCCGGCTCCGAGCCGGTCGGCGGACTCCGTGACCAGCGGCGCCGGCTCGTCGCCCGAGAACAGCTCTTCCACCGTCGAGTCGAGCGCGCGGGCGATCGCGAGCGCGACGTCGACCGCGGGTCGCGAGCGCCCCGCTTCGATGGCACTCAAGCTCTGGCGTGTGATGCCGGCGGCGGCGGCCACGGCGAGTTGCGACAGAGCACGTGTTTCACGGAGTCCCCGCACCTTGGTGGTTCTAACTCGCATGACGCGCAGACCTTACCTATCGGAAGCAATACTTTCCAGTCGAGCCGGATCGAGCGGGCGGCTCGACGTGCTATGGCGGAGGGCCGAGACGATCCGTCCGTGATGCTGCTGCGTACAGGTCTGGTCGAATGATGGGTTCGAGAGCTCGAACCAGGCCCGGCTCCAGGCGTAGGGGACTTGCAGCAGGCCTCCTCGGTCTCGCGGTGTTCGTCGCCGGGGCGTTGGTCGAGCCCCTCGTGCACCTGGTCCATCACCGGGCGGACCACGTCCACACCGCAACCGGTGAAGTCCACGTCGGGCTCGGGTGGAACGAGCACGATGAGGACCACGACCACGACCACGAGGGGGAGGCTCATCATCACGACCAGGACCACACCCACGACGGGCATCCCCATCATCACGATGGGGCCGAGGACGACCACGACGGGGACCACGGCCACGCCCACCACGGGCACCCCCATCACGGTGACGAGCACCACGACGGCGACCAGGACGCCGATCACGACCACGATCACGACGAAGGTCCCGAGCACCGCCACCCGCAGCCCGACCCCACGCGGCACGGAGGCGGCTCCCTAGAGCACTTCGGCGTCGCTCTGCTCGCTCCTGCGAGCCTCGTCGTGCCGCCCGGCTCCCTGGCGCTGCTCGATCCGCGGAGCGATCCCGCCCCCACCGCGCCGGCCTGCGCCATCCGTTTCAGCCCCGCACGGCCCCGCGGGCCACCGGCCTAGCCGCACATACATTTCGTCCGTGAGAGCCTGAGGACTCGCTGCGCTCAGCGTCGAGTCTCATCGCGCACGCACCCGTGCGGGTGTGTGCGACGGCATTCATTCGTTCAGAGCGCGCCGTGGAGGCGCGTCCAGTCGCCCCAGCCCTGGGGCGCATCGAGATTGGTGTATGTTGACCCGACTCCCAGACCGGGCCGGTGCCGCACTCGTGTGCGCGGCACTGCTGCTCGACAGCCGAACCCTACGCGCCGAACCTTCGGATGCCGCGCCGGCACCAGCGCCGGCAGGCACCGACGCGTCCGAAGCTCCGGGCACGCCCGCCACCGTGGTCGTTCGCGGAGCCCCTCCGCCGCGCAGCGCTTCCGACGTGGTGCTCGACCGCCCCCTTCTCGAGGCGGCGCCGCACAAGAACGCGAGCGAGATGCTGCTGGTCGTGCCGGGCGTCTTCGTCAGTCAGCACGGCGGCGAGGGCAAGGCTCACCAGATCTTCTTTCGTGGTTTCGACGCCATTCACGGCCAGGACGTGGAGTTTTGGGCGGGGGGAGCGCCCGTCAACGATGTTTCGAACATCCACGGCCAGGGCTACGCAGACCTCAACTTCCTGATCCCCGAGGTGGTACGCCGGGTGCACTCGCTGCCCGGGACCTACGACCCGCGCCAGGGTGACTTCGCCGTCGCCGGCAGCGTCGACTTCGAGCTCGGCTACGAGGAACCCGGCGTCACCGGCAAGGTCTCGCTCGGCGACTCCGGCACGCACCGCTACCTACTCGCCTATCACCCCGATGGCGCCGATCCGGGGACCTTCGGGGCGTTCGAGCTCTACAGCACCGACGGCTTCGGTCCCTCGCGCGCTGCTCGCCGCACCTCCGCCATCGCGCAGGCCACGTACGACTTCGGCCGCGGCGTCGCCGGCCGCGTGCAGGCCTCCACCTACTCGGGACGGTTCGACTCCGCGGGCGTGCTGCGCCTCGAGGACATCGACTCGGGCAAGGTCGATCGCTTCGCGACTTACGATCCGAAGCAGGGCGGCAATTCGTCCCGGACTCAAGTCGTGCTCGAGCTCGGCAGCGACCGCGCCCGCGGCGCCGGCGAGCCGGACACCTGGATGGTGAGTCCGTTCGTGGTGTTTCGCTCGCTGCGCCTGCGATCGAATTTCACCGGCTACCTGACGAGTTCGGAAGGCGACTCGATTCAACAGCTCAACGACGCGACCACGATCGGCGCGCGGGCGAGCTACCGCCGGGTGCTCGAGCTCACCTCGCCCCACGACGTGCTCGAGGCCGGGCTCTTGCTGCGCGGCGATTCCGTTCGCCAGACCCAGCACCGGCTCTCGTTGCTCGACGATCGCGTCACCGACGACGCGCAGAGCCCCGGCGTCGACGCCGAGGTCCGTGCCACCGACGTCGCGGGCTACCTCGATGCCTCGCTCTATCCGATCCGGCGCGTCCGCTTGCGCGGTGGGCTGCGCCTCGACGGTCTCGCGTACTCGACGGAAGACCGGGGTGGAGACAGCGCCGGACAGACGCGCTCCACGATGGGCGCGCAGCTTTCCCCGCGCGGAACGCTGGAGGTCGTGCCGTTCCGCGGCTTCAGCGCGGTCGCGAGCTACGGCCAGGGCTTCCGCTCACCGCAGGCCCGGAGCCTGGGCGACGGGGAGACCACGCCGTTCACGCGCGTCAATTCGTTCGAAGTCGGAGCGCGTTACGACGACCGCGGGCGCTTTCTCGGCTCTCTCGCGCTCTATCACACGCGTCTCAGCGACGACCTGGTGTTCGATCCCACGACGGCGCGCAACGAGCTCGTCCCGGCTACGAGCCGCACCGGCGTCGCAGCGAATCTCAGCGCGCGCCCGGCGCCCTGGTTCCTCTCCAACACGAGCTTCACCTACTCCACCGCGCGCTTCGAGGGTGACGGCAACGGCTACGTCGCCGGCGAGCGCGTCCCCTACGTGCCGGAAATCGTGGCACGTTCCGACCTCGCCCTGACCCCGACCCTCGGCAAGGCGCTCGGCTACGAGCTCCGCAGCCACTTCGGTGCAGGGCTCACGTACTTCGGCAGGCGTCCGCTGCCCTACGGCGAATTCGGTCACGACGCGTTTTTGCTCGACGCGAGCGTGTCCCTGCGACTCGGTCCGGTGCAGACCGGCATCGAAGTCTTCAATCTGCTCGACGCCGAATGGTTCGACGGCGAGTTCGTCTACGCGTCCGACTTCGGCGGCGAAGCCTCGCTCGTGCCCGAACGTCACGTGACCGTCGGTCCACCGCGGTCGTTCCTCTGGTCTCTGTCGCTCTTCCTCTGAAAGGACTCGCTCATGGTCTTCCCCACCTTCCGACTTCGCCCCGGCGCGCGATGGCTGCTCTCGGCACTCGGCGGCCCCGTGACGCTGCTCGGCTTCGCGCTGCTGTTCCAGGCGTGCGGCGCCGATTCGGAGAGCGGCACCGGCGGCAGGCGCGTGGTGCTTCACACGCGCGTCGCGCTCGCCGAAGGCGGCGCTTCGTTCACGACGGCGGTGGGTTGGAGCGTCGAGCTCACGCACGTCTCGCTCGCGACCGGAGCCTTCTACTATTTCGACGGCAAGCCACCGGTCGCGGCCGTCCCCCGCTCCAACGACTGGGAGCTCGCTGCGGGGTGGCTCGGGCTCGGCACCGCGTACGCGCATCCTGGACACTACGAACCGGGCAACGCGCGCGGCCAGATGCTGGAGCCGTTCAGCGTCGCTCTACTCGCGGGCCCCGCCGAGTTCCCCGATGGCGACGGCGTGACCGGCCTCTACCGTTCAGCTCGTTTCAGTTTTTCGACGCCGGCGGCCGGGCCCGCGGCCGAAGATCTGGAAGAGCACGCAGCGATCGTCGAGGGGCGAGCCGAGCTCGAGGGTGAGGAGACGCGGTTCTTTCGAGGCCTCGCCGCGTTCGACGAGATCCGGCAAGTCGCGGCCGACGGCCACGTGGAGGGCTGCGAGCTCAGCGAAGTGGTCGTGGAGGGCGACGGCACCATCAACGTCACGGTCCGCCCGGCGGCCTGGTTCAATCTGGTGAACTTCGCCGAGCTCGACCCCGGGAGCGAGGAAGAGCCGAGCGGGTTTCCCGCGGACTCGCAACCTCGCATCGCCTTCGTGCAAGGTCTGACCGAGCTCTCCGCCTACCAATTTTCGTTTGTACCCACCTCCGAGGAGCAACAAAGAAAATGAAAACGAACTTCGAGCCGCCGTACGCGCTGGCCTTGGTGCTCGGCCTGCTCGCAGCCTGCAGCGACGGTGATCCCACCGGTTCGGGCGGCGAGGGGACCGCCGCTTTCACCACCTGGGGCGAAGAGTACATCGAGCAAGAGATCCCGGAAGATCCGGGCGACGGCACCGGCTTCGTCGACGGTTGGACCGTCAGGTTCTCCAAGTTCCTGGTGAGCATCGGCGGCATCGTCGTTTCCAACCAGGCGGGGGAGAGCGGCGGTACGCACCCGGGTTCCAAGCTCTTCGACAACACCGTGCCCGGCGTGAAGAGCGTCGTCGAGTTCCCCGGAATTGCCGCAAGAGCGTGGGATCGGGTCAGCTACGAGATCGCTCCCGTCACGGACGAGACCGAGCTCGACGCCAGCGCGAGCGAAGACGACGAGACGCTGATGCTGGACGGTGGCTACTCGCTCTTCGCCTCGGGAACGGCGACGAAGGACGGCGTCGAGAAGACCTTCGCCTGGGGCTTCACCACGGCGACGCTCTACGACGAGTGCAGCTCCGAACAGGACGGACGCGAGCAGGAAGGGCTCGTGGTGAAGAACAACGCGCGGACGACCGCGGAGCTCACGACCCACGGCGATCATTTCTTCTACGATCGCCTCCAGGCCTCGCCCGATGCGACCGTGCCCACGTCGCTGCGTTTCGACGCGCTTGCGGCCGCCGACGAGGACGGCGACGGCGAAGTCACGCTAGAAGAGCTGGACGGCACGTTGATCGACGTGCGGCTCTACGATCCGTCGGGCCTCGGCGCGGCGACGTACGGCGAGTTCGTGACCGCGCTCGCGCGTACGGTCGGTCATTTCCGCGGTGAAGGGGAGTGCACGGTGAGCAGCCCGTGAGAATGCCGAGGCGCGGGAGGCAAGCCCGACGCGCCAGGCCTGGATGGCGCGTCGGCGGCCCTGCGCCGGCCGTGCGACCGACTCGCGAGGGGCTCTCGTTCAGCTCGACATTGTCGGGAAAATCGGCGGAGATCGCGCAGCCGTGGACGCGACACCCGGTGCCGATCGACATGCCGCCTGGACCTGGACTTCTGCCCGGCTCGCGC
>DASXWF010000282.1:0-2700 GCA_036503835.1 Polyangiaceae bacterium
CTGGAAGCCACCCTCGGTGCCGCTCGGCTTCGGCTCGGTCTCGGACTTGGCGGCGGGAGGGGCGCTCGCCGTAGCGCCGGCCGCGCTGCGCGCCTTCAGCTGCTTGGAAAGCTGCTCCGCGACCACGAACAACGACGCGCAGATCACGAGCACGACGCCGCCCATGAGCAGCAACGTGAAGCTCGCCTTGGAAGCCTCGTGCGCCTCGGCCGTGGCCTTCAAGGAATCGGTCACGAGCGACGCGATCTTGCTTCCGACCACCGAGCCGAGCGCGGCGCCGAAAGCCACGAGCGGGAAGAGTCGCTTGCCTTGCTCCGATCGAAACAGGTCGTTTGCGAAGGACCAGAGCTGCGAAACGACCATCAGGTTGAAGATGCCGACCCACACGAAAAAGATCAGGGGCAACATCGGGATCGGCCAGTCGAAGCGACCGGCGAGGAAAAAGAACACCAGATGCGACGCGAAAAAGAGCGTCACGCCGACGACCAGGGGCAAGCGGGGCAGCCGATCGACGAGCTTGCCGTAGGCCGGGACCACGATCAGGAGTGAGCAAGCGATCGCCGCGCCGAGGTAGCTCTTGTATTCGGCGCCGGCCGGTCCCATCCCGAGGATCAGTCCCTCGCGTACGGGTTTGATGAAGTAGTACGCCGTGAGGAACAAGAACAGGTTGGCCGCCAGGATGAGCGTGAGCGGGCCCTCGCCGGCGCGCACCTCCGTGACGATGCCGAGCACGCGCTCGAGCGGACTCCGCGGCGGGCTCTCCTCGTTCGACATCGGGACGCCTTCTACCAGAGCGGCGTCATGGGTTGCAGTCCGAGGACAGCGCGGGCAGAGCGTCGTTCATGGCCGCGGTGGCGCCTGCCCACTGAACCGTGAAGACCGCCGCCAGGCCGACGTAGATCAACGCGAGCAGCAGACCCACGGGCATTTCCAGGGCCGCTGCGAGCGGATGTCGGGGTGCGGCGAGGGTCGAAACGCGGGAGAGGCGAGGCATGACGTGCTCCGTTCGCTCGGTGACGCCACCGAGCCCTCCTGGGACGAAGCATCCCGCATGCCAGGCCTCGGGGGCGGCGCAGGCGAGCGATTTCGCCGGATTCTCCCGCTCCGGCGGAGGCGCGCGGTTCGGAACCGGACAGTTGTCCGAGGGTTTTTCGGACGCTGGCCGCAGGCGCTCGGCCCACCTGATACGATGCGCTCCTCGTGCAGATCGAGCTGATCGCCACCGCCAGCGAGGACTCCGCGTTTCTCCCGCGGCTCGGCCTGGGCATCCTCGCCGCGCACACTCCCGCCTCCGACGAGGTCGTCTACACCGACGATCTGGTCCACCCCTTCGATCTGGAACGGGACCTGAAGGACGTCGATCTGGTCGGCATCAGCGTCGATAGCAAGACGGCTCACCGCAGCTACGCGATCGCCGACGCCTACCGGCGGCGCGGCATCAAGGTGGTGCTCGGCGGCATTCACCCGACGGCCGTGCCGGAGGAGGCGCTCCGTCACGCGGACGCCGTGGTGGTGAGCGAGGCGGAGGACCTCTGGCCGGGACTGCTCGAAGATTTCCGGCGCGGTGAGCTCAAGCCGATCTACCGAGGTCCCCTGCCGAGTCTCGCCGGCAAGCCGAACGCTCGCAGGGACCTGTTCCGGTCCAAGAGGTACATCCCGTTTCAGGTCGTGCAGACGATGCGCGGCTGCCCGTACCCTTGTGAGTTTTGCAGCGTGTCGACGGCGAACGGCACCACCATGCGCTTTCGTCCCGTGGACGAGGTCCTCTCCGAGCTTCGCTCGCTCGGCAAGTTGATCTTGTTCGGTGACGACAACGTGATGATTCACCGCAAATACTCGGGGGAGCTCTTCGAGCGCATGGCGCCGCTCGAAAAGCACTGGATCGGCCAGTGTTCGCTGGCGGCGGTGAGAAAGCTCGAGAACGTGCGCCTGATGGCGGAGAGCGGCTGCAAAGCGCTGTTCATCGGCTTCGAGAGCATCGACGAGGAGACCCTGCGGCACACCGGAAAGCGCCAGAACCGTCCCTCTCAGTACCGCGAGGTCCTCGACATGCTGCACGAGCACGGCATCTCGACCTGGGGCAGCTTCGTGTTCGGGTTCGACACCGACGATCCCGAGGTGTTCGAACGCACCGCCGAGTTCGGCATCGAGATGAAGCTCACCATGGCGCTCTTCGCGATGTTGACGCCGTATCCCGCCACGCAGCTCTACCGGCGCTTGAAGGCGGAAGGGCGGTTGACCGACGAGCGCTGGTGGCTCGGCGGGCAGCACGACACGGGCTCGCCGTATTTCCTGCCCAAGCGCATGACGCGCGAGGCGCTGCACGAGGGCTGGCAGCGAGCATGGCAGCGTTTCTATTCGCCGTCCGCGATCTGGAGCCGCTGGACGGTGCGCACCCGCTCGAGCTGGATCCAGACGCTCGGCTATCTTCCGCTCAACGTGATGCAGAATCGGCTCGTCAAACACAAGATCATCGGAAAAAATCCGCGCTTTCGCTCCGCGCGCGACCTCGACCCGATGGCGAGCGCGCTCCGAACCCTGGCGGACGCGGGCAACCAGGGTGAGCCGCGCGACGCGTCGGACGCGCAACCGGTGTCCGACGTGCGGCGGGGGCGCGGGCTTCCCGTCGTGGCCGACTGAGCTCGCGGACTCGCCTTCAGCTTCGGCGCATCAGCGTTCGCCGCCGCCGCGCGAAGCCCA
>DASXWF010000283.1:0-3850 GCA_036503835.1 Polyangiaceae bacterium
TGATGCCGTCGCAGCCACACACCGGGTCCGGTGCCACGTCGAAACAGACCGGATGGCGGATGCAGAAACCGGTGAGCGCCGTACAGCTCGTTTTTTCGCAGGTCGAGGCTTCGGGACACTCGTCGTTGTCGTGGCAGACAATCGGGGCCGACGCCCCGCTGCCGGCGGTCGGCCCGCCCGGACCCCCGCCGGCCGCTCCGCCGGCCGTGCCGGAGGGAGCTCCGCTCATGCCGCCGAGGGGCACACCGCTCGTGCCTGCGGTGGCCTCGCCCGAAGTTCCGCCGCCGCCGGGCATGTCGGGCGGCGAAGTGCTGCCCGTTCCCGCCACGCCCGCCGTTCCTCCGGCGGGCGGCGTCCCGGCGGCGTCTTCGAATTCGAAGAGCACGACGTCCTCGCTCGCGCACCCGCAGGCGAGCGCGAGCGCGATGCAGGCGGCGCGGCGAGCGGCGAAGGCGCTCATTCGTCTCCCGGCGCGCGCGCGGCTCGCTGCGAACCGATGAACGAGTAGGCCGCGAGCACGCTCACGAACGGCCGAAACGACGGCAGCGCGGCGAGCTCGCGGCGCTCGGTTCCTTCGAGCGCGACGAACTCGCGCGGCGCAGGATCGTACTCGAGCGCGCCGAGCGTCGTGAGCGACAGCCGCGACGACAACCGCACGCGCACGCCGAGGATCGCCACGAGCGTCGCGTCGATTCCGCCCGCGCTCTGCCCGAGCGCCACCCCGGGCGGCCCTTCGGCGCGCAGCGAAAACCAGGTCAAGCCCGCGCCGAGGCCGAACAAGGCGCGCGTGCTCGCTTCCAGATTCGCGTGCACGCTCGGCACCAGCGAGAGCGACATCGGGTTCAGTTTCGCACTCGCTCCGCCGAACGCGAGCGTCATCGCCGAGTGGAACGCGAAGAAGGAGCTGATCCCGAGCCAGGGACGCGCGCGCGAGAGGCGCAGATCGGCGCCGGCGCCTGCTCCAGGCAGGACTCGCCCCTCGCCGTAGTAGGCGACTTGGCCGAGCAGGCCCATCTCGAAGGAAGGCCCCGACCCTCCCGAGGGCTTCGAGGCGGGTTCGCTCCCGGCAGCGGGCGGTTCGCCGGCTGCGGCGCTCGGCGCGGCGAGCACCGCCGGCTCTTCCGGTAGGGCGGGTTCCGCCGCGCTCGCAGGCGTTTCCGCGCCCGCGGCGAGCGCTGCTTCGCGCTCGCTCGCGGCCTGCTCGTCGAGCATCGACTCGACCACCATGATGAGCACGTGCGTCGCGCTCTCCACCGCGGCTTCGAGCTCCGCGTGCTCCGGCAAGCTCCGCCGCTCGAGCTCGCGCGAGGTCGTGCCGTCGAGAATGACGAGCATCGGCGGCGTCGAGCGAAAATCGAAGTACGCTCGCACGAAGGGCTCCGCCGGGCTCGAGTATTTCGGCGCCGGAGCGCCGCCCCCGACGACGACCGGAGCCATCGAAATCCCGGCCAGGAGCTCCGTCGCGACGACTCGAACCTGATCGGTAGCGGCGGGATCACCGTCGACGTGGATCTCGATCAGCCTGCCGGAGCCCGCGGCGGAGGCCTCGCTCGCCACGCCGAGCGCGAGCAGGCAGCCGAGGACCCCGGCGACGCCGAGCGAACGCGCCGTCACGGCGGGCCGGTGAGTCCAAGGGTCGTGCGCGCCTCCTCTGCGTACACCGAATGGGGGTAGCGAGTGAGCACCTCGTGCCAGGCGGCGCGTGACGGCTCGTGCCGGCCGAGCGACGAAAGCGCCCGAGCGCGACCGACCCACGCTTCCGCGGCCATCGACGGCGCGCCCGACGCCAGGTACGCGTCGAACTCCGAAAGCGCGCTCGCGGCGTCCAGCCCGAGCAGCAAGCGGCCGAGGACGACGCGCGACACGCTGGCTTCCGGAGCGGAAGGGAAGCGTCGCTGCAGCTTGCGATAGTGATCGATCGCTCGCGGCACGTCGCCCGCTCGCCGCGCCTGGTTCGCAGCCGAGAACAGCGCGGCGGCGCTCGGCTGCGACGCGGAGCTCGTCTCCTGCTCGGCGTTCGGCAAAGCTTCGAGCCGTTCGACGGGGGCTGCCGCCGTCGCGTCGGCCGGCGCCGGCTGGGGGGCGGCGACCGCGCTCTGCGCGGGCTTGACGTGCGTTTTCCGAGCCGGCTTTGCGCCGGCCGCGGCGGAGCCCGCGCTCGAGGCGGTGTCCGGCGACCACGGCCACGCGCGGCCCGTCGCGTACGACGCGAGCGAAACCGCGGCGAGCACGAGCAGCGCCGCCGCCGCCGCCCACGCGGTGCCCCAACGCCGGAGCCGCGAGCGCCCGATCGGCCGCGAGCGTTGCGCGAGCTCCGGCACGGGGTTCGAGGGCTGCTGCGTTCTCGCGCCGTCCTGAACGCCCGCAGCGCGTGCGTCTTCCGCGACGTCGCGCCTCAACGTCAGTTCGAAGCGACAGACCTCGCACGCTGCGAGATGAGACGACAGGCGCGCGCGCTCGGCGCTGGTCAGCGTGCCGCGCTCGAGCTTGTCGAGGAGTTCCTCCGGGTGAATGTCCACGGAGC
The DNA here is from genome assembly GCA_036503835.1 of Polyangiaceae bacterium. Classification (GTDB taxonomy): domain Bacteria; phylum Myxococcota_A; class Polyangia; order Polyangiales; family Polyangiaceae; genus PMG-095. Next base: position 2,525 of record DASXWF010000283.1, read on the forward strand.
TCATGAGCCGACTCCTCTATCGTCGCCGAGGTCGGGCTCCGAAGCGAGGCGCTGGCGCAGCGCCTCCTTGGCCAGGCGCACCCGGCTTCGCACCGTGTTCAGTGGAGCCCCGGTCGCGCGCGCGACCTCCTCCAGCGACCAGCCCATCACCACGCGCAGCGCTAGGGTTTCGGCCTGCTCTTCGGGTAGCTCGGCGAGAAGTTCGCGCAACAGCTGCCGCCTGCGCTCCGCGTCGGCCACCTCGCTCGGCGAGGCCGCGGGTTCGGGCGGGACGCTCCGCCGCTCGAAGTCCGCCCGCAGCAGCTGATCCTGTTTCCAGCGCTTTCGAGCGCGGCAAGCCGTGCGGAAGGCGATTCGGCAGCCGAATCCCGCGGGATGACACTCGCCGCGAAAGCTCGGCAGCGCGTGCGTCAGGGCGATGAGCGACTGCTGAATCGAATCGTCGAGGTCCGGGTGCTGCGAGCCCAACACGCCGACCACCACCTTGGAGATTGCCGGGCGGAGCAGGCGGAGCAAGGCCTGGGTGGCCGCCGGATCACCGGCAGCCCCGCGTTGCGCGAGCTCGAACGCCGGACCCTCGTCCGCTGCGGGTCCCGGCGCCGGATCGAGCTGAACCATTCGCCCGGATTGTGGCGTTTGCGCGCGTGGATCGATCACCGGCCTTCTCGAAAAGTCTCCGCCGCGCGCAAACACAGGCAGGCCGGCCTGCCATTGGCCTACCCGCCGGTCAGGAAGTCGACCCGCCGCCGCCGGAGCCGCTCGCACTGGTTCCTGCGGTGCTGGCGCCGGCATCGGCGCCTGATCCGCCCTTTCCGAAGCCACCGGCGCCGTTGCCGCCCTTCCCGAAGCCACCAGCGCCATCGCCGCCCTTTCCGAAGCCGCCGGCGCCGTCCCCGCCCTTTCCGAAGCCACCAGCGCCATCGCCGCCCTTCCCGAAGCCGCCGGCGCCGTCCCCGCCCTTCCCGAAGCCGCCCTGGCCGAATCCACCCTTGCCGCCGTCGTCACCGCCCTCGCCCTCGCCGCCTTGACCGAAGCCGCCCTTTCCGAAGCCGCCCTGGCCGAATCCGCCCTTCCCGAAGCCACCGTCGTCGCCACCCTCGCCGCCGAAGCCGAAACCGCCGTCGCCGAAGCCGCCGAAGCCCTTGCCGGCGCTGCCCGCGGCCCCGGAAGACCCACCGCTGCCCTTGCCGGCGGAGCCACTGGTGCCGCTGCCCGCGCTTCCGGACGTTCCGGTGCCGGCGGTTGCCGAGCCGGCGGAGCCACCGGTCGTGCCGCTCGAACCGCCCTTGCCGGCCGAGCCGCTCTTGCCGCTCGTCCCGCCGGTGT
>DASXWF010000284.1:0-4681 GCA_036503835.1 Polyangiaceae bacterium
GTGACGCGCGTGGCGCGCGAGGTCGGTACCGAAGGACAGCTGGGCGGCCAGGCGCAGGTGCCGGGCGTGAGCGGCACCTGGAAGGATCTCACCGACAGCGTGAACTTCATGGCGTCGAACCTGACCGACCAGGTGCGCAACATCGCCGACGTGACCACCGCCGTCGCTCGCGGCGACCTCTCCCGCAAGATCACGGTCGACGTGAAGGGCGAAATCCTGGAGCTCAAGAACACCATCAACGTGATGGTGGACCAGCTGAACGCGTTCGCGAGCGAGGTGACGCGCGTGGCGCGCGAGGTCGGCACCGAAGGCAAGCTGGGCGGTCAGGCGGTGGTGCCCGGCGTCGCGGGCACCTGGAAGGACCTCACGGACAACGTGAACTCGATGGCCACGAACCTGACCAACCAGGTGCGCGGCATCGCGAAGGTGGTGACCGCCGTCGCGCGCGGCGAGCTCACGCGCAAGCTCGCGCTCGAGGCCCGCGGCGAGATCGCCGAGCTCGCCGACACCATCAACAGCATGACCGACACGCTCGCGCTCTTCGCCGAGCAGGTGATCACGGTCGCGCGTGAAGTCGGTGTCGAGGGCAAGCTGGGCGGTCAGGCCAAGGTGCCCGGCGCGGCGGGTACCTGGCGCGGCCTGACCGACAACGTGAACCAGCTCGCGGCGAACCTGACCACGCAGGTGCGCGCGATCGGCGACGTCGCGACCGCCGTGACCAAGGGCGATCTCACGCGCACGATCACGGTCGAGGCCTCCGGAGAAGTTGCGGCGCTCAAAGACAACATCAACGAGATGATCCGCAATCTCAAGGAGACCACGCAGAAGACCACGGAACAGGACTGGCTCAAGACGAACCTCGCGCGCTTCAGCCGCATGATGCAGGGGCAGCGCGATCTCGTGACCGTCGCACAACAGATCCTGTCGGAGCTCGCGCCGCTCGTTTCGGCGCAGCACGGTGTCTTCTACATCACCGAGGGCGACGACGATCGCGACACGCGCCTGAAGCTGCTCGCGAGCTACGCCGCGAGCGAGGACGTGGGACAGGTGTTCCGGCTCGGACAGGGGCTGGTCGGCCAGTGCGCCTACGAGAAGCGCAAGATCCTGCTGATGGACGTGCCTTCGGGTCACGTGCGCATCCGCTCGGGACTCGGCGAGAGCGGCCCCCGCAGCCTGCTGATCCTGCCGGTGCTCTTCGAGGGGCGTGTGAACGCCGTGATCGAGCTCGCTTCGTTCGACCGCTTCAGCAGCATCCACCAGGTGTTCCTCGATCAGCTCACGGAGAGCATCGGCATCGTCGTGAACACGATCGCGGCGAGCATGCGCACGGAGGGCCTCCTGCAGCAGTCGCAGTCGCTCACGCAGGAGCTCCAGAGCCAGCAGGAGGAGCTGCGCCAGACCAACGAACGCCTGGAGCGACAGGCCGCGACCCTACGCGAGTCGGAGGAGCGCCTCACCCTGAAGCAGGACGAGCTCCAGCAAACCAACGAGCAGCTCGAGGACAAGGCGAAGCTGCTCGAGATCAAGAACCGCGAGGTCGAGTACGCGAAGGCCGAAATCGAGGAGAAAGCCGAGCAGCTCGCGCTCACCTCCAAGTACAAGTCCGAGTTCTTGGCGAACATGTCGCACGAGCTCAGGACCCCGCTCAACAGCCTCCTGATCCTCTCGAAGATGCTGTCCGACAACGCCGAGGGCAATCTGACGGCGAAGCAGGTCGGTTTCGCGCACACCATTCACGGCTCCGGCACGGACCTGTTGGCGCTGATCAACGACATCCTCGACCTCTCGAAGATCGAGTCGGGCACCATCACCGTCGAGCCGAGCGACGTGATGCTCGGCGATCTACGCTCCTACGTGGAGCAGAACTTCCGGCACGTCGCCCAGCAGAAGGGACTCGAGTTCGCCGTCGAGCTCGAGAACGGCCTGCCGCCTTCGATCCTGACGGACTCCAAGCGCCTGCAGCAGGTCCTGAAGAACCTGCTCTCCAACGCCTTCAAGTTCACCGAGCACGGCGCGGTCACCATGGAGGTGCGCGCCGCGGGCTACGGCTGGAGCCGCGATCACGAGATCCTGAATCACGCCGACAAGGTGGTCGCGTTCAGCGTCACGGACACGGGCATCGGCATCCCCGAGGAAAAGCAGCGCATCATCTTCGAGGCCTTTCAGCAGGCCGACGGCACCACCAGCCGTCGCTACGGCGGTACCGGCCTCGGGCTCTCGATCAGCCGCGAAATAGCGCGCCTTTTGGGCGGCGAGATCCGCGTGGTCAGCCTGCGCGGCACGGGCAGCACCTTCACGTTCTACCTGCCGCGCCACTACGTCAGCGTGCCGGCGCAGCCCACCGCCCCCCGCGCCAGCGAGCTGATGCGCCTGCGTTCCGCCCATCCGCCGCCGGAGGTCGCGCGCGAAGCGGCGGCGAGCCTCGAACACACGGACGACGATCGCGAAACGATCGCTCCCGGAGACCGAGTGCTCCTGGTCGTCGAGGACGATCAGCCGTTCGCGCGCATCGTCGCCGAGACGGCGCGCCAGCGCGGCCTGAAGGTCGTGATCGCTTCGGACGGCGCTTCGGGCATCCAGCTTGCCCGCAAGTTCACGCCGGCGGCGATTGCGCTCGACCTGCGCCTGCCGGACGTCGAGGGCTGGCTCGTGCTCGACCGTCTGAAGCACGACGCGGCGACGCGTCACATTCCGATCGCGATTTTCTCCGCCGACGAGCAGGAGCACCGGGCGTTGCGCCTCGGGGCGGCCTGTTTCGTGCAGAAGCCGACCCCGCTCGCTCAGGTCGAGCTCACGCTCGCGGAGCTCTTGCGCATCGGCGGGGGCTCCCCGCGCCGTCTCCTGCTGGTCGAGGACAACGACGCCGAGCGCGAGGCGATCGCCGAGCTCGTGGGCGGTGAGGGCGTCCAGATCACGGCCGTGAGCAGCGGGAAAGCCGCGCTCGAAGCGCTGGAGGGGCAGCCGTTCCAGTGTCTCGTCACCGATCTGGGTCTGCCCGACATGAGCGGGTTCACGCTGCTCGCGGCCATTCAGGCGCGGCTCGACTCGCGCACGCCGCCGACCATCGTCTACACCGGCCGCGAGCTCACCGAGCCCGAGGAGACGGAGCTGCGCCGCCTGACGGACGTCATCATCGTGAAGGACGTGCGCTCGCCGGAGCGTCTCCTCTACGAGACCTCGCTGCGCCTGCACCGCGAGAGCTCGCAACTTTCACCGAGCCAACAGAAGCTCATCAGCGAGCTCGATCAGGCGAGCCTGGATCTCGGCGGCGCGAAGATCCTGGTGGTGGACGACGACGTGCGCAACATCTTCGCCATGACGAGCGCGCTCGAGAGTCACGGCGGCAACGTGATTTACGCCGAGAACGGGCGCGACGGCCTTGCGCTGCTCGAGAAAAACCCCGACGTCAAAGCGGTGCTGATGGACATCATGATGCCGGAAATGGACGGCTACGAGGTGATGCGCCGGATCCGCGAGGAGCCGCGGCATCGCGGCCTGCCCGTCATCGCCGTCACCGCCAAGGCCATGCGTACCGATCGCGAGAAATGCATCCAGGCTGGAGCCTCGGACTACATCGCGAAGCCCGTCGATCTCGAACATCTATTGTCCCTGCTCCGGATCTGGGTTGCCAGCTAGTCGGAGGACCGCCATGCCCGCGCCGTCTCAGAGTGTCGAGGAATCCGTCGAAATCCTTCTGGTCGATGATCGGCAGGAAGATCTCCTGGCGCTCAGCACCGTGCTGGACCGCCCCGACTACCAGCTCGTGATCGCCAATTCGGGATCGGAAGCGCTGAAGCACCTCTTGCAGCGAGACTTCGCCGTCGTGCTGCTCGACGTGATGATGCCGACGATGGACGGCTTCGAGCTCGCGTCGTTGATCAAGCAGCGCGAGCGGACCCGCCACACTCCGCTGATCTTCCTGACCGCCGCCACCTCCGACGTGGCGCGCATCTATCAGGGCTACTCGGTCGGCGCGATCGACTACCTGCCGAAGCCCGTCGACCCGGCGGTGCTCCGCTCGAAAGTCGCGATTTTTGCCGATCTTTTTCGCAAAAATCGCCAGATCGCGCGCCAGGCCCTGGCCCTGCGCGAGGCGGAGCGGCGCGAGCGCGAGCTCCAGATCGCCGAGCTCCGGCTGATGGCCGAGCGCCGTTACGTGAACCTGGCGGAAGCCATCCCGCAGATCGTCTGGACGGCCGACGCCGGCGGCGAGATCCGCTACGCGAACCGCCGCTGGGTCGAGTACACGGGTATCGAGCCCGCGCGCATCCGCAACGGCGGCTGGACCCGCGCCATTCACCCCGAGGACGTCGAAACCGCGGTCGAGGCCTGGGAAACGGCGGTTCGTGACGGCGACCTGTTCGAGGTCGAGTGCCGGCTCAAGCGCGACAGCGACGGCGAATATCGCTGGCACGTGTTCCGCGCGGTGCCCGAGCACGCCGAGGACCGCACCATCATCGGCTGGCTGGGCACGGCGACCGACTTCCAGGAGCTCAAGCTCGCGATCCGGGCGCGCGACGAGTTCCTTTCGATCGCCTCGCACGAGCTGCGCACGCCGCTCACGGCGCTGAAGCTGCGCGTTCAGGGCTTGCTGCAGGGCAAGGAGCTCGACGACAAGCTCAGGAAGCGGCTGGAGAGCGCCTCGCGCCAGACGGAGCGCCTGGAGCGCCTGATCGACAAC
>DASXWF010000285.1:0-7738 GCA_036503835.1 Polyangiaceae bacterium
TGGCGCGCTGCGCCGACGACACGCTCTACTGCGGCATCGCCGTCGACGTCGCGGCCCGCATCGCGGCGCACGACGCGGGCAAGGGCGCCCGCTACACGCGTGGCCGGGGCCCGCTGAACGTCCTCGCCACCCGCCGCTGTCGCGACCAGGGCCTGGCGCTTCGCCTCGAGCGCGCCGTCAAGGCCCTTTCGCGCGCGGAAAAGCTGGCGCTGGCCGCGAATCCTTCGAGCCTCGAACGCCTCGCGCGCAAGGTCCGCCGCGCGAAGGCAACGTAGCTCCGTGCATCCCTGCAGCCTCCCCGCACGCTGCGGTGCGCGGCACGCCGGGCATTCAAGACCTTTCCCTCCCTGACACGACAAGCTCGACGGTTGTGGAATCAGCTCCGACCTGAGCAGCGCGAAACTCGCCAACAATTTCATCGAAGAGGGCGGGATCGGCAAGTTCGACCTCGACGAGCCAGCCACTCTCTTCGCTGCTCAGTGCGGCGATCTCCGCGAAGATCTCGAGTTCGTAGTTGACCCGGACAACTCGCGCGTCGAACGGGGAATCGAAACGAACGGTCGTGGCGCCTACCTGACAGGTAGCGAGTGTCGAACCACGTTGCAGCGCTGTGCCGGTGGCGGGAAGGTCGACCCGCTCGATCTCGAGTTCTCGCGAGTCGTATGCCAGGCCGAGCATCAGCCTGGATTCTTGCGGTAGGCACCAAAACGACCCGCGAATCACGGGGTTGGGTCCCGTACGAAAGCCGAGTCGCCGAGCTACGAGGCGAATGGCATGACTCGGCGAAATGCCGACGACCGCCGCCAGCTTCCCCACGTGTTCCAGCCGCTCCTTGGAAAATTGGAGGAGAGTCTCATCTGAAGTGCCTTGACCTCGGAAGCGCAGTACGTGCTCAGCGAACATTCGCGGTTCGCTGAGGAAAAACAGAAGATCCGGAGCCAGTCGATCTGCTTCTGCCCACCAGCGTGAAAGGGCAGTGCTCGAGTCGGCGCCGTCGGTAGCCGGTGTCGCGAATTCGAAGCTGACGTTACACAGGCTTTTCCGGCAACTGGCACGATGGTGACGAAGTAGGTCGAGATCGCTCATGACCAGCTCGAGGGGACCCCCGCCAAGCTCACCCTCGCCAATCCGAATCGGAACTTTGTGTTTGCTCCGCGGCATGCTCAGTCGCCGTTCGTAGTGGCGACGAAGCGTGGCGTGAACCGATTCTAGTTGCTCGAGGGCAACGTTGCGCTCGAAGGTCGGCAAGAATTCGCTCGCCAGGAGCCGCTTGATCTCACCGCGCTGAGCTGCAAACTTCAGCTCCTCCACACCCTCCTCGAACAGGTTTTCCACCCGTCTAGCGAGCGCTGCTGTCGTGGCGGGTAGCGTCGCTTGGGCCTGTAGCTCGAATGCGCTTCCGTCCGATGGGGTCGAAGCGAACCAGCCGGCGCTGAACGGGCTCTCGCCGCCCTTCAGCTCGGCGCTCCATTCGCTGTACATCTGGCGCTGCTGTGGCGTGAGCATCGTGAGGGAGAGCAGCTCGTCGATTACCGCTAGTTGCACCTCCAGCACCATGCGTAGGGTCGTCGCTCGTTTGCCGGCGTCATCCTGCATTCGGGAGACGACGGAGCGTGCCGATGTGTCGTCGTTGGCGGTGCGCGTCGTGTCGGCAACGGTACTTGCGTAGTGCTTTATCGCCCGTTCGGCCGTTGTGCTCTCTAGTGCACCGCATGTGAGATGCGTTCAAGCATTCGGCGGTGGCTTTGGATGATGGCAGCGGCAGGCTTGGTCCAGATGAAGGGCGTGGGGTCCTTGTTCCAGCCAGCGATGTAGGAGGCGATGTGATCGCGGAGCTGCTTCTTGCTGATAAACTCGGTCGCACGAAGCGATTGCTTCGCAAGAATGCCGAAGAAGCCTTCGACTTGGTTGAGCCAGGAGGCGCTCGTCGGCGTGTAGTGGAAGCGGATGCGCGGGTTCTTCTTGAGCCACGCGACGACCTCGGGCGTGCCGTGCGTCGACGAATTGTCGAGCACGACGTGCAGCTCGCGGCGCGGGTTCTGGCGTGCCACCAGCTTCATAAAGCTCAGAAAATCGGACGCCGTGTGGCTGTCGCTGCAGGCATGAGCAACCTCGCCGGTCGCGACGTTCAACGCGGCGTACAGGTCCAACACGCCGTGCCGCTTGTAGTCGTGCGTGTGCCGCGCGGCTCGTCCTTGGCGCAGCGGCAGTGGCAGCTGCGTCCGCTCCAGCGCCTGGATCGACGTCTTTTCGTCGACGCTGAGCACGATCGCGTTGTCGGGCGGATCGAGGTACAGCCCAACGACGTCCTTCACTTTGGCGGCGAACGCCGGATCACGGCTCACCTTGTAGGTTCGAACCAGATGCGGCTTAAGCTCGTTGGCGCGCAGGATCTTCGAGACGGTCCAGCTCGTCAGGCCGAACTTTCGCCCCAAAAGTCGCGTCGTCCAGCGCGTTCGGCCTGCCGGCGGCGGCGACAGCGTCGTCTGGATGATGCGCTCGATCGTGTCCGCGGCCACCGCGTGATCTTTGCGACCGCCTCGCTTCCGTTCGGCCAACCCGTCCACGCCGCCGCGCTGGAACCGCTTGCGAATGTGCGAAACGGACTCGGCAGAAATTCCCACCATCTTCGCGATCTCCTTACCCTTTATGCCCTGGGCGCTGAGCACCACCACTCGGGCTCGACGCACGTGCGCCGCCGGCGCGGATGGTCGCGCGATCAACTTCTCCAAGGTCTTCCTGTCTGCCGCGCTCAGCTTCAAGTCCCTGCTTCGTTCCATGCACCGTTGGACGAGGCAACCCTCGCAGAAATTGAACTCAAATCACATGCGGTGCGCTGGCGGCGCCTGCCGGTGAGACGCTCACGCCGATTCAGATCGCAGCGTCATGCGCCGGCCCAATGGGCAGCCCAGAAACGAGCGATGAGCTCGGCACGCGATGAGGTGCGCGTCCGCTGGAAGACGGCGGTCATGTGAAGCTCCACGGTGCCCTCGGAGATGCCGAGACGCGATGCGACCTGCTTGTTGCTGAGACCTTCCACGACGAGCTCGAGCACGGCTTTCTGGCGCGGCGTCAGGCGCCACTCCTTCGCGCTCCCGTTTTTGAGGTCGAGTGGACTCGGGCACAGGGTCACGAGCGTCGAAGCGGGAACGCCGCGGACCAGCACGGGGTGGAGTCGAAACAACGGGCTCGGTCGCACGAGCGCGGCGCGCGCGGCGGCGAGAAGATCGGGACGAGTGGTGGCCAGGCGCCGTGCCGGGTCGTTCAGATGCTCGACGTTGCCCTTGCGGTCGAGGATCAGGCTCGGCACCTCGATGGCGCCGAGGGTGGCGTCGAGAGACGCGCGACTGAGCTCACGATCGCGGAGCAGGTCGTCGAGCTCGAGGCGGGCCCGTAGCGCGGGGACGAGCTTCGTGAAAAGCGGCTCGATGCGTCGCTCGAGTGGCTTTCGGCGGATGACGCCGACCCAGCCGAGCAATCGGGCGCCGTCGCACACGAGCACCCGCACCTGATCGGGGCTTCCAGCGGGGATCCCGGCGGCTCGATACAGGCCTGCCAGGCGGTTCGACTGTCCCGCGCTCTGCGACAGCTGGCGCTCGGAAACGACGACGTTGCGCTGAGCGAGCGGCGGCCGCCGGGGATTGTAGGCGGGCCATGGCTTGCTGCTCGTGGTGATGAAGCGTTGGAACGCAGCCAGCGACGTTCGAAGCTCCGGATCCGGGCCGAGCGCGGCGTGGAGAAACTCGAAATGCCAGGTGGAACGCGGCGCGCGCCCGAGGCCGTAGGCGAGACACGCGTCGCCGCCCGCGGCCCTGCGCAGCGTTTCGAGCGCTTCGGGCCACGGGTCCTCGAGGCCGAGCGCCGTCAGCCGTCGCGCGACGGATTCGAATCGGGAACGCAAGCGGTCGGCCAAGCGGATGGGTGCCTCGCGCGCAAGAAGCATGATAGTGGCAAGACCGAGGTCTTCGGGTCAATGCACGTCGTCTCCGCCCGCGGCGCCGGCCGTCCCGTGCTCCTCTTGCACGGCTCACCCTCCGCGCCGGGCATGTTCGAGCCGCTCGTTCGGGCCCTCGAGCCCGAGCATCGCGTCATCGTGGGCGCGCTGCCAGGCTACGCCGGCAGCGCGCCGCTGGCTCCGTACACGCTCGAGGCGCTCCACACGGGAATCGAAACGGCGCTCGCGCGGGAGAGCGACGCGCCGTGGACGCTCGTGGGCTTCTCCGCCGGTAGCTATCACGTACTCTCGCTCGGGCTCCGCGCGCGGGTAAAGCTCGGTAGGCTCGTCACGCTCGGCGGGCTCCCGGGCTTCGGCCCCGAGCTCGCGGCCGAGTACCGCGGCCTGCCCGAGGCCATCCGGGCGGGAGCCCTGCCGCCGGAAACGTTTCCACCGCGCATGCTCTCGGCGCCGTACTTGGCGGCACACCCGGAGGCGCGCGAGCTCGTCGGAAGCTGGCTCGCCGAGACCACACTCGACGTGCTCGCGGACGAGCTTCGAGCGATCATCGAGGGGCCGGATCTTTTGCCGCGGCTGTCAGCGCTGGCGATGCCGCTGTTGGCTCGCGTAGGCGAGCTCGACGCGGTGACGCCGGTCGCATGGAGCGAGGCCATCGCCGCGGCGGCTCCGCGCGCTTTGCTCGAAGTCGTGCCGGGTAGTGGTCACGCGCTGCTCGTCGAAGACGCGCCCGCGACTTGCGCTTCGATTCGTCGGTTTCTCGCTGGTTGCTAGTGCACCTAGTCTGCCGCCGACGCGGTCAGCGCGAACCATCGTCTAGAAGAGACAGCTCGCGGCGTCGCAACAGTGGCCCTCGGTACAGTAGAACTCCGCGTCCGCGGGACAGACAGTATCATCGCAGGTGTATAGGCAAACTGCGTTCGCTCCGGTGCTCGTGCTGCAGAGCCAGGCATCGCTCTCGCAGCCGCCGAAATCGAGATCCTGTGCGCACCAGTTGATGCCGTTTTGGTCTTGCCACTGAAGGTTCCAGACGCCGCACGGCGGGTGGGGCGCGGCGTACTCGGCCACCTTTTCAGGCGTCGCCGGGACGCACGGCTTCGGTCGACACTGGTAGTTGCCGTAGCAGTCGTGCGTGTAGGGACACTCCCCGCAGTCGATGGGGAGCCCGCAGTTGTCCGTTTCGGTGCGCTCGCCACACTCCGGCTCCGAAGGGGAGCCGTCGCCGCAGTACACGGGCTTGCAGCATTCGCCCGGGACGACGCCTCCGGGCGCGTAGCATTTTTCTCCGTTCTCGCAGGACGCGTCGCACAACGCTCTTCGGATTTCGTCCGCACAATTGATGGCCTCGGGCACGTCCGCGCCGAGAGACTGAGCCAGCATCCCGATGGTGTAGTAGTGCGCCGCCTGGCCCTCGGTGGGCGTCTCGATGTCGCTCGGACAGTGGTCGATGACGTAGTTGAGAAGAGACGTTTGCACCTTGGCCGCGACGGCCGAAAGGTTCACGGGGCCGTCCTCACCCCATTTCTGCAAGACCACGATGCTCGAGAGCAGCGTCGAGATCTCGTCGAGCGTGAGGTCCTCCGACCTCCCGACCATGTCGTCGATCACGAAGATCAGCCAGTCGAAGTAGTCGAGCGGTGGGGGCGACGCGGAACCGGAAGTGAAGTGCCGGACGTAGCCCGTCAGGAGATCGACGCGCCCGGTGTCCTCTTCCAAGAGCGGGACGGCAGTCGTCGGGGAAGTCCAAAGCAGTACGTGGCGCGGCTCGCGGACCTCGGCGAACTGAAGCGTGAGCCGCGCGGGCACCTTGAAGACCAGCCCGGCCGGCTCGAGCTCGACTCCGTTCTCGACGCGGGTTCCGGCGAGGGTCGTGTTCGTCACCGGAGTGAGCGAGATCGGCGTGTCCCTCGTCAGCGCTCCGGGTGGCACCTCGAGGTACGCGGCCGCCGACGGACTGATGCTCACGACGATCACGCCGCCGTCCGGTCCAATCGTCGTGGTCGACGCCGGGGTCGAACGCGGAGCGATTCGAAAGTCGCCTTGTCGTTCGAGCGTGCCGAGGTTCAGGCCACCCCAGTGCCTGCCCGTCCGCAGCGTGAACGGAGCCTCTCCGCCGGTGAAGCTCGTGGCTTGGAGCGAGAACGAGAAGCGCCGGCCACCCGCCCGCGACGTCACGCTGCCGCTCGCGAAGGGTCCCGCCTGCCCGCTGAACGAGCACGTTTCGCCGGCACAGCTGAAGGCGGCGGCAGGAATGCCGCCCGCCGCACCCGAAAGCGCGAGGAAAAGGCCATCAGCCGAGGGATCCCAGCTCGAGGACGGCGGGAGGATGATTTCTCCTTCGACGAGCACAGGCGCTGCGCCGGACGGAGTCGGCTCGATGATCAGACATTCGATGCTGCCGGGAGTGAGCAGGTTCTCGAAGTCGTTGCGCGGGCTCGCTGCGAGCGTCGGATCGAGCTCGAAGCGCACGCTCGTCGCCGCGTTGCTGCCGCCGACGGACGTGACCGTGAGGACGTGCTCGCCGGGAGCCAGCCCGTCGAGCGCGAGATCCACTTCGACGAACGGCTGCGGACAAGCCTCGACGGCGCGTTCGGTGACGAGCACTCCGTCGATCACGAAACGTACGGCGCTGACGTTGCTCGCGTTCGCGCCGGTGATGGTCGCGCCGTTGAACTCGAAGCTCCCCGCCGCGCCGGAGTCAACGCCGGCGACCATGGCCCGAGCTCGCAGCGAGGACGCATTCAGGGCCAAATCGGGGGGCGGCCAGATCACGGCAACCGCGGGAGAAACCCCAGGAGCTCCGGCTGCGCCGCTTTCGCCCGCACTGCCGCTCTGACCCGCGCCGGAAGTCGCGCCGTCCCCGCCCGTACCCGTTCCACCCGTGCCCCTATCGCCGCTCATTCCAGCGCCGCCCGCCTCGCCGCCCCCGGACGTGGCGCCACCGGTGTTGGTCCCGCCTTTTCCGCCTGAGCCATTGCCCGTGCCACCGCGACCGGTGGCGCCCGCGTCGTCCGTCCCGGCTTCGCCGGCGTCGGCTCCACTCTTGCCCGCGCCGCCGCTTTTGCCCGCCTTACCGGTCGCGCCTGCTTTGCCGGCCGTGCCGCCCTTCCCGCTGCTGCTCGGCCCCGGCTCACCCGCGTCGTCCCCGCCACAAGAAAAACAGAGAGCCCCGATGAACGTCCACGGCAGCAATTGACGCATCACACCAATCTACAGGCGCGACCCGTCACGCTCCCATAGGGGAAAACCCAAGGTTCCTTACTAGGCTTTCGCGGCCCGGCATGGCGGCCGAGCGCGAGGTGTTCCACGTGGTGACCTCCTTCGGAGCCGCTCAAGCGAGGGAGGACAGCATCATTGACGCGGACGAGGTGATCGGGGAAGCCGTGAGTCGTCACGAAATCGAAGGTCTGATCGAGCGTTCGGTGCGCGCCGTGGACGGACGGGAGCTCGAGGCGCGTCTGGCGCGCGACTTGATGCTGAATCTCTGACGGCGACGTCCGGCGCCGCCCGCGACGGCGTATGCCCGGAGCGCCGGTCGCTCAGGCCGCCTGCGGACCGGAACCGATGCTGGGGGCGAGCTGCAAGATGTCGGCGCACAGCAAGCGCTCGATCGCCGCCTCGAGCGGGTCCGCGCCGGCAGGCCAGCGGCTGCCCTCCCCGTACGGCGCGACCCGCGCCGCGAGCTGCTGGTACACGTCGGCAGCCATGTAGATCCGCGTGTGCCGCGATTGCAGCAGCGCGATCCCCTCGCTGTCGCATTCGCGCAGCGCCGCGCGCCCCCACTGG
>DASXWF010000286.1:0-2906 GCA_036503835.1 Polyangiaceae bacterium
CGGGAAGACTCCGAGTCTCGGAATGGCGAGCCCGGCCACGCGGCTACCGGCCACCGCGCCGAGCGAAGCGCCCAGGGCGACGAGCGGAAACAGACGCTTGCCCTGCTCTTCGGAGTAAACGTCGTTCGCGAACGCCCAGAACTGGGCTACGACCATCATGTTGAAGACGCCGACCCACACGAAGAAGATCAGGCCGAGCCGCGAGCGCAGGATCGGCTCGAGCCCCGCCGCAAAAAATGCGACGAGCTGCACGGCGAAGACGATCGAGACCACGCTGACCAGCTTTCCGCGCGGCAGCCGGTCCACGGCCCGAGCGTAGAGCGGCACCGTGACGAGCAGCGCGAGCGCGATGGCGCCCCCCATGTAGGATTTGTATTCGGCGCCCGACGCGAGCGCCAGGATCAGCGCTTCCCGTACGGGTTTGATCAGGTAATAGGCGCCGAGCAGCAGGAACGCGTTCAGGGTGAGCAGGGCCGCCGTCGGCACCTCGTCGTCACGAACCTCGGTGATGGGCTTGAGGGCCCGAACCCAGAAGTCGTTCGGCGTTGCCACGCGACTCGCCGGAGCAAGCGGTATGCCGCGTGCTTCTTGCCGGGGTGTGGACCAGAAACGGCTCGAGATCGGTCAGTCCTTGCGCGAGGACGCCGCCCACGCGCAATCCCTGCGCGCAACCGCGTTGCGGCGCACCTGGAGCTCGCGCGCCGGGCTCCGCATCCAGCTGCGCGCGCTTTCGCTGTTTCTCCTGGGCAGCGCGGCCACGGGCGCGTTGCTCGCGCTCGAGCACGTCCGGAACCGGGACCAACAGCGTGTCGAGTTCGAACGCCGCGCCAACGGCGTCGCGAGCGAGCTCCGGGCGACGCTCGAGCGGCCCCTCGAGGGCCTTCAGGCGATCGCCGCGCTGTTCGACGCCTCCGACGACGTGAGCCGCGCGGAGTTCAGGATTTTCGTGAAAGGCATGCTGGCGCGTCACTCGGGGATTCGCGCGCTCGAGTGGATCCCGATCGTGCCGGCCGATCGCCGCTCCGCGTACGAGGCGAGCGCGCGGGCGGACGGACTTTCAGGCTTCGAATTCAAACAGGAAGGAAGCGGGCAGCAGCTCGTGCGCGCGGCCCCGCAATCGGAGCACTTTCCGATCTTCTACATGGAGCCGCCCGACGACCTCGCGCTCGGCTTCGACGTCGCCAGCCATCCGTTCCGGCGCGCGCCCGCCGATCGCGCGCGGGCCAGCGGAAGCGCCGTCGTCTCCGAGCGCATCCGCCTGGTCGAGGATCCTCCTCACGTCTACTCGGTCGCGGTGTTCTACCCCGTGAAGGCGGTGCGGACGGGCGCGGTTCGCGGCTTTGCCACCGAGGTGTTTCGAGTGAGCCCCCTGGTCCGGCCGGTGATCGAACCCGCCGTTCGCCAGGGAGTCGGCATCGTGCTCGCGGACGGCTCCGGACCGCCCTCGCTGCGATTGTTGTTCGAGAGCAGCCCCGGGCTCGCGGCGGCCCTGCCGGCGCGCACGACGCACGTCGTTCGCTTCCCGTTCGCCGATCGCGCCTGGACCGCGACGTTCGTCGCGGGCCCTGCGGAGGAAGCGCGCATTCAGGCCTGGAATTGGTCGTTGCTCGCTTCCGGCCTGGTGATGAGCTTGCTGCTCGCGCTCACGGTCGCGGGCTCGTCGTTGATCCTGCGCCTGCGGCGCGAGGTACACGCGGCGCTGCGGCTCGGGCAGTACACGCTGGTGGAGCGCATCGGCAAGGGCGGGATGGGTGTCGTCTACCGCGCCCGCCACTCGATGTTGCGCCGCGACACTGCCGTGAAGTTGCTGTTGCCGGGCCGCCGCGCCGCCCAGGACCTCGCTCGTTTCGAGCGCGAGGTGCAGCTCACGGGGCAGCTGACCCACCCGAATACGATCGCCGTCTACGACTACGGCCGCACGCACGACGGCATCTTCTACTACGCGATGGAGTTCATCGAAGGCATCGCGCTCGAGGAGCTCGTGGCCAGGGACGGGCCGCTGCCGCCGGCGCGCGTGATCCCGATCCTGCTTCAGATCTGCGGGGCGCTGCAGGAAGCGCACGACCGGGGCATGGTCCACCGCGACGTGAAGCCCGCGAACGTGATGCTGATGGAGCGCGGGGGCATCCCGGACTTCGTGAAGGTCCTCGATTTCGGGCTCGCGAAGGAGCTCACGTCCGAGAGCCCGCTCGGCGCGTCGGCGGCGGCTCCGCTGATCGGAACCCCGCTCTACATGTCGCCGGAGGCCATCCTCACCGGTACGGTCGACGCTCGCGCCGACATCTACGGGCTCGGAGCGCTCGCCTACTACCTCGTCACCGGCCGGACCGTGTTCGACGGCCGAAGCGTGGTGGAGGTCTGCGCCGAACATCTCTCGGTTCCGCCCCGGCCTCCCTCCACGCGGGTGGCGTTCCCCGTGCCGCCGGTGATCGACGAGCTGATTTTGCGCTGTCTGGAGAAGAAGCCGGAGCAACGCTACGCGGGCGCCGCCGAGCTCGCGCAGAAGCTGCGCGCGGCCGCGCTGGAGGTCGGGACCTGGAGCGAAGAAACCGCCCGGCTGTGGTGGAAGGAGCGAGGCCGCCCCCTGCTCGACGAGATCCGCTCGAAGCAGCGGGTGCGCTTGCGCGACGACGGTGGGAGGGAGGTCACCATGGCGGTCGCCGCGCGCTCCGAACACGACTCCGGCACGGTCCGTGCAAGTCCGATCTCGTCGGGAGCCCGACAGGAGGCGTGATGGATCTCAGCACTCGGTACCTCGGCCTGGCGTTGCCTCATCCGTTGATGCTCGGCGCATCTCCGCTGGTGGACGATCTCGACGCCGTGAGGCGCGCGGAGGACTTCGGAGCGGCGGCGATCGTGATGCGTTCGCTGTTCGAAGAAAGCATCGGCCTGGAACGAGGGTCGGC
>DASXWF010000287.1:0-5292 GCA_036503835.1 Polyangiaceae bacterium
CGACGCGGCCCGAACGCCTACCGCGTAATCAGCGATCACCTGGGGTCTCCCCGCTACGTCGTGAACGTTGCGAACGCTGCAGACGTCCCGTTCGTTGCGACCTACACGGCGTTCGGTCAGGTGACGGGAACCGGGCTCGACTGGATGCCTTTCGGGTATGCGGGTGGCATCTACGACGGCGATACGCAGCTACTGCGATTCGGCGCAAGAGACTACGACCCAGCGGTAGGGCGATGGACTACCAAGGACCCGATCCGCTTTGCCGGCGGTTACGCAAACCTGCATACTTACGTCGGGAACGATCCGATCAATGTCGTCGACCCGAGCGGCTTGAAGGACTATTCCGAAGCTGAAGTCCGAGACTTGCTCAATCGCTATTCCGGAGTGCTCAGTTCTCACCCGGCGCCGTACCTTCTGATGGGCGAGCTTCATGGACACAATGGCGATTTTGACTATTGGTCGCAGCGTCGCGGCGATACCTTCGAGATCTGCGGCTACGGAAGGATGACGGAGGCAGAGTTCGGAAATTTCATTGCTGGCTTTGCGGCTGGGGTACTTGATGACCCGCTTGCATACTGGATCGTGCGAGGAGCGGGCGCGCTCTACGGTGCGGGGGCAGGTGTTCTCAACGTTTTCGGAATCGGAGACGGCGAGCTTGGTCCAATCGGTCTACTAGGCGATACGGAAAGCAGCGTCCATTTCATAAACGATGGGCTCGGATTTGGTTACTATAATTACGGAAGTAAGCGATAGGCTCCGCGACAAGTGGCAGAAGCTTGGATGGGGCCGAGGAAGTCGCCTCGTCTTTCTGTGCGCGCTCGTTCTGCCCTTGTCGGTGTTTCGTGCGGCATCCTGGGGCGGCGTTCTCAGTCGCATCCTTGTTGTCGTCGTTGTCACGGGAATGGTGATCGGACTGATATTCATGAATGCTCGCGGACACCGGCTCGCAACGAGGCTAATGTTGTCGTTGGCATTCACTCTCGTTCAAGCGTTCCTAGTGGCGACCGCGGCTTTACTCGGCGCGAGTGTGCTGCGGATGCAGCTTGTAGGCCGTCTAGATGAATATGGGCGACTCGTGGAACAATTGCGACGAGAGTTGCCGACGCGCCGTCACATAAGAATTGACAATCCTCACGACGATCTTGCATTCGTCGATGCTACGATTCAGCGCGATGGCGGCCTTGTCGCGATTTTTGCCTTCAATGCTCCGCCTAGACTTAGACTGTATTACGTCGAGGCTCACACTCTCCCCACCCATGAAGGTGGCGCTTGTCTAAAGACTCTCGCCCCGAACTGGCAGTGGTACACTCAATGTTAAGAACGGTGAGGCGGGCACTTGGCCTGCTCACGCGTGTCCATCTGCTCAATAGAATGTAACGTCTCGCACTACCCGGTCTTGACCACGGGCTGATTTCTGACCGCAGCGAGCTGTCGCGAGAGGGGGATTTCGCGCAGACCGCTTCGAGCAGATACGTGGCGCGATCTGGCTCATGGAGTTTCGCGCTTTCAACGAGTGAGCAGAAGAGCTATTCGAGCTCGACGCGCCTCTCGTTCACCTCGCGCGCGAAATCGATGGCCGTCGCGTGCAGTAGCCCTTCGTGGACCGCGCCGGGTACCGGAATCGGCAGCCAGCCGTCGTCGGAAGGGGTGAGGAAAAACTCGCCGATCAGGCTGTCACCCCGGAGCACCCGGCAGCGGACGCGTGCTTCCGGATCCTTCCCGACGGGATCGCACTGCTGAACCGAGACGTCTTGGTCGCTGTCGGGCGCGGAATTCATGACGCGCGAGTAGCACGGAGAACCCCGGATCGCTCTATCCTCGAAGCGCCATGGATCGAACCGCCGTATTCGTCGACGCAGGTTACCTGTTCGCGTCGGGCTCGCGCCTGATCGCCGGCGAGAAGCTGCTCCGCGGAGAGCTCCACGCGGACTACGACGCCGTCCTGAAGCTCCTCTCCGATCTGGTCCAGGAGCTCACCGGCCTGCCGCTCCTCCGCGTCTACTGGTACGACGGGGCCACCAAGGGCCCGTCCCCGCAACACCTCGCCCTGGCGTACCGCCGAAACGTGAAGCTCCGTTTGGGTCACGTGAACGACCGCGGCCAGCAAGAGGGTGTCGATTCCCTGATCGTCGCCGACCTCATGACACTCGCCCGCAACCGAGCCATGGCCGACGCCCTGCTGATGACGGGCGACGAGGACATCCTCCCGGGCGTCCGCGAAGCCCAGGAGTTCGGCGTCCGCGTCCACCTCCTCGGAATCCCCCCGGCCCGCGAAAACCAATCGGCCCTCCTCGTCCAGGAAGCAGACGGCGTCCGCGAGCTCACGGAAGTCGAGGTGAGAACCTTCCTCACGCGCGCGGCGAGCCGCTGAGCCGGTTCGCCCCTCGCGCGCACGCCGCTCAGTGCACCAAGCGGCTGAGCACATTCTTGAGCCGCAACCCGAGAGCCATCACCGCCTGTTCATCAGCGGCCGAGCAAGCCGCTCCCGACCTCCTCCGCTCCCGACCTCCTCCGCTCCCGATCTCCTCCGCTCCTGACCTCCTCCGCTCCTGACCTCCTCCGCGATCCCCTCCCCATCCCGATCTTCCGATTCGGGTTCGGATTCGGGTTCGGATTCGGGTTCGGCCCAGATCGGGTTCGGGTTCGGGTTCGGCCCAGATCGGGTTCGGCGCAGTTCGGGTTCGGGGGCGTGGGCAGCCCTACTCCGCCGCCTTCTGCAACTCCTGATCCAGCGCGCGCTCCCCACCCGCGAGCAGCGTCTCGAGCTCGCCTTCGCCGCGGTCGCGCTTCTCCTTGTTCGCCTTGCGCCTGGCGCGCCAGTCGAGCACGTCATCGACGAAGCTGTGGATCACCGGCACCGCGAGCAGCGTGAGCAAGAGCGACAGCGTCTGCCCGCCCACGACGATGCTCGCCGTCGCCTTGTTGAAGCCGGAGCCGATCCCGGTCGAGAGCAGGAGCGGCGCCATGCCGGCGACGAACGCGATCGTGGTCATGAGGATGGGCCGCAAGCGGTCGCGGTTCGCTTCCATCGAGGCTTCGAAGCGGCTGCGGCCGAGCTTTCGCAGGTGATTGGTGTGATCGACCTGCAAGATGCTGTTTTTCTTCACGACGCCGAAGAGCACCATCATGCCGAGCATCGAGAACATGTTGATGCTCTGGTTGAAGATCTTGAGGCTGATGAAGGCGAACGGCACGGTCAGCGGCAGCGACGCGAGGATGATCGCGGGGTAGAGCCAGGATTCGAACTGGGCCGCCAGGATCAGGTACATGAAGACGAACGCCATGCTGAGCGCGAGCAAGAAGCCGGCGGCCGTTTCGGCCTGCGATTTGGAGCGGCCCGTCGGGCGCAGCTGGTAGCTCGGGCCGAGCTCGAGCTTCTTGAACTCCGCCTGGATGATGCCGCTCACGTCGTTGTCGCCGGCGCCCTTGGCGGCGTTCGCGAGGATCGTGATCTGGCGCTCGCGCGCGTAGCGGTTGACGCGCGAGGGGCCGAGGCCGTCGCTCCACTTCACGACGGAGCTCAGCGGCACGCTGCCGTACTTGGTCGAGGGTACGCTCATGAGCGAGAGCGAGCCCGCGTCCGTGCGGTAGCGCTCGTCGGCGCGAATTCGGATCTCGTACTCTTCGCCGTGCTCGGGGAAGGTCGAGGCCTTGATGCCGGCGACCAGCATCTGCAGCGTGGTCGCGACGTTTGCCACGCTTACGCCGAGATCGGCGGCGCGGTCGCGATCGATGGAGACCCGCACTTCGGGCCGGCCGGCGATGTTGGTGGTGTCGATGTCGTCCGCCTTGTGGCTCTTCTTGAGCGCGGCGGTGATGCGCTCGGCACCCTTCTCGAGCACGCTGAAGTCGGGACCCGAGAGGATGTACTGGACGCCCTGGGTGTTGGAGCCGACCGAAAAATCCGGAACTTCCGCGATGTTGATGCGGAGATTCTTGGGCATGTTCGGGATCACGAGCTCGCGCGCCGTGCCCATCAGGTCGAACTGGGACTCCTCGCGGTGAGCGGGGTCCACGAGATCGACGTAGAGCTGGGCGTAGTTGCGCGTGCGCTGATCGTCCTCGGCCACGGTGATCAGGATGTGCGTCACGTTCGGAATGCGGCGGAGCAACACGCTCGCGCGCTCGGCGTGGAGCAGCGTTTCCTCCGCGCTCGTGCCCTCCGGCGCGCGCAGGGTAACCTGGAACTTCGCCTTGTCGTCGATCGGAAGGAACGAGCCGGGCAGCGACTTCGCCACCGGGATGCAGGAGCCCATCACGCCGGCGCACAGGAGCACGATCACCCAGCGGCGACGGAGCGAAAACGCGAGCATCTTCAGGTACACGCGCTCGATCGGCCGGTAGAAGAAGTCCACCGCGCGGCTCAGGACGCCGCCGTGCGAGTCGCGGCTCAGCATGCGCGCCGACAGCATCGGCGTGAGCGAGAAGCTGACGATCAGCGACACGCCGATCGAAAACGCCATCGTGTAGCCGAAGCTCTTCAAGAAGCGCCCCGGAATGCCGCCGATGAACGCGACCGGGATGAACACCGCCATCAGCGAGAGCGTCGTCGCGAGCACCGCGAAGCCGATTTCCTTGGTGGCGAGCACCGCGGCCGGGAACGGCTTCATCTTGCGCTCGTCGATGAAGCGCACGATGTTTTCGAGCACCACGATGGCGTCGTCGATCACGATGCCGACCGCGAGCGCGAGCGCGAGCAGCGTGATGTTGTTCAGCGTGTAACCCTGAATCCACATCAAGCCGAACGTCCCGATCACGGAGATGGGGATGGACAGCGCCGCGATGAACGTGCTGCGCGCGTTACCGAGGAAGAGCAGCACCACGGCGGCGGCCAGGAGCGCGCCGACGATCAGATGCTCGATCACCGAGTGGACGCTGGTGCGGATGGTCTGCGAGTTGTCGCGGATCACCACGAGCTCCATGCCCTTCGGCAGGGTCTGCTTCATGGACTCGAGGCGCTTGAAGACGTTGTCGACGACCTCGATCGTGTTCGTGCCGGCCTGCTTCACGATCGAGAGCACCACCGCCTCCTCCCCGTCATAGCGAGCGAGGCTCTCGACCGCTTCCTGGCCGTCGACGACGCGCGCCACGTCGCCGATGCGCAGGATGCGGCCGTCCTTCGAGCGCACGATCAGGCGCCCGACCGCTTCGACGGTCGTCACGCGGCCGTCGATGCGCAGGGTCACGCTCTGCGGCCCGGTCTCGAGATTGCCGCCCGGCGTCGTCAGGTTCTGCAACTGCAGCGTGTTCATCACGTCGACCGGCGTGATGCCGGCCGCGCGCAGCGCGATC
>DASXWF010000288.1:0-5805 GCA_036503835.1 Polyangiaceae bacterium
TGCGGGCCACCCTTTCGCCGGAAGAGTCCAAGTAAGGCAGCGGGGGCGGGGTGCGCCGAGCGCTCCCTGCTCCTGGTGCTCGCGTTGCTGCTCTCGGGGAACCTGCGCCGGTGCGGCGGTGATTCCGCCGGGGATGGAGAACGCTTCTACCTGGGTGCCGTGCTCGCGCTCGTGCTCGCGGTACGGCGGGAAGAAGCCTCGCCGGCGTTGCTCGTGACCTCGGTGCTGCCCGCGAGTCCCGCGGTCGACCTTGCCCCGACCCGGTCTCGATCGGCCTCTTTCCGTGTGCGCTCGGACGACCAGAGCCTCCGCCCCGAGCCCAGGGAATCTCTTCACGGCGAAGTGGAAGCGCGGTAGCCTCGGCGGATCCGTGCAGAGGTTGCACGGCGAGTTCCGCTCGGAGGCAGCATGTGGCGAGGGTTCGATCTGTTGGGGCCGGCGGTGCGCGGGCGCCGGGGCCTTCGGTTCGCTGCCTTCTGGCTTTGCGCAGGCTTCGCGTGGTCGAGCCCGGTGCAGGCCGACAAGTCGGGGCTTTCCGCCAACAAGGTGAGCCTGCCCGCGGGACCGGGCTCGCTCGAAGGCGTGGGGGAAAACGTGGAGCCCGACTTGAACATGGGGCTCATGTCCTATCGGGTTCCGATCGTCGTCCCGCAGGGGTACTCGGGCCTGAGTCCGGCGCTGGCGCTCGCGTACAGCTCGGGGGCCGGAAACGGGGAGCTCGGGCTCGGGTGGTCACTCGCGTTGCCGAGCGTGGAGCGCATGACCTCGCGCGGGCTACCGCGCTACCGCAGCGACGACACGTTTGCCGCCAACGGTTCGGCGGAGCTCGTCCGAGTTTCGGAGTCGCCGGCCCGCTACCGGGCTCGCCACGAGCAGGATTTTGCCCGCTACACCTTCGTCGACGAGGACGGTGACGGGAGCGGCGGCTACTTCACCGTGGAATACCCGGACGGTCGCGTCGGGTACTTCGGCGCGACGGCGGAGGGTGAGCCGGTCGCATCCGCGCGCGTCGAGGGCAACGGTGGTGTCTTTCGCTACCAGCTGGTCGAGATCGTGGACCTGTTCGGGCGTAGCCTGCGCTTCGAGTACGAAAAATCGGGAGGACTCGCGCGACCGCGCCGCATCGCCTACGTGTTCGCCGGCTCGACGCCGCGCTACGAGGTCAGGTTCGGGTACGAGGCGCGTCCCGACCCGCTCGTCGACGCCAAGTCGGGGAATCCGCTCGAGTGCGGCGAGCGCTTGAGCGAGATCCGGATCCTGGCGCGAGGTGAACAGCGGCGGCGGTACGCTCTCGAGTACGAGTCGGACGGCCGTTCCGGCGGCTTCAGCCGGCTCGCGCGCGTGAGCTACTACGGAGTCGGGGACGCCGGCCCGTTCCCGGCGGTGTTCGAGTTCGGGTACTCGGCCGGGCTCGAGGACAGCGCGCCCGCCGTCCTCGAGCTCGAAGGAGACACCGGCGTGGATCTCGCGACGGGAGCCGCCGATCTCGTGGATTTGAACGGGGACGGCTTGCCCGATCTAGTGGAGACGAGCGGCGAGCGGCACCGCATCTTCTTGAATCAGCTCGAGGACGACGGAACCCAGCGTTTCTTGCCGGTCGAGACCTCCGGCGTCGGCTCGCTGCCGCTGGCGTCACCGGACATCGATCTCTTCGACCTGGACGGAGACGGACTCAGCGAGATGGTCGACGCCGAGACGAAGACCGTGCTCTGGAATCGCGGCGCGGGTGACTGGGACCGCCAGGAGATCCTCGATTCACTCGGCCTGCCGAGCCTCGCCGACGACGCCAACCTCAGGTTTTTCGACTACGACAACGACAAGGCCACCGATCTCTTGCACGCGGATCGGAGCGGTGCCTGGGTGTTCCGCAACGACGGCGCCGGCCGCTTCGAGCTCGTCGAAGACGGTGTGGACGCGGGGCAGGCGAGCTTCAGCGAGGACGGGCTCAGGCTCGCGGACATGAACGGCGACGGCCTGCAGGATCTCGTGGTGCTCGCGACGGATCTGGTCGCCTACCGGATGAACCTCGGCTTCGGGCGCTTCTCCGAGCCGATCGAGCTCTCGGGCGTGCCCGAAGCGCTCGGTGGAGACGAGGAGTTCGTGGACCTGAACGGGGACTCGCTCGCGGATCTGGTCGCGGTGCGCGGGAATGCGATCGTGTTCGCCGTCAATCGCGACGGGCGCTCGTTCGCGCCGCTCGCGGAGCTGCGGGGCGGCGTCGACCTCGACCTGCCGGAGCGGGCGGCGGGAACGTCGATCCGCTTCGTCGACATGAACGGATCGGGCTCGACCGACGTCGTGTACTTCGACGCTTCGGGCGGCGCGCGCTATGTCGAGCTGTTTCCGATTCGGCCGAACCTGCTCTCGCGGATCGACAACGGCCTCGGCAAGGTGATCGAGATCGCCTACGGTTCGTCGGTCGCGCACCTGGTTGCGGACGGCGGCGCTGACGCCTGGGAACATCGCGTCCCGACGCCCGTGCTGACGGTCGAGGAGCTCGTCGTGCGCGACGAGCGTTCGGGGCTCGAGCACCGCCGCCGGTTTCACTACTCGAACGGCTACTACGACGGGCAGGAGCGCCAGTTCCGCGGCTTCGCGAACGCCGTCGCCGAGACGGCCGGTGACGCGTACACCGAGCCTGGTACGACGCGCTACCGCTACGACGTCGGCGCCGGCGATCGCTATCGCAAGGGCCTGCTCCTCGAGGAGGAGGTCGAGAGCGACGGCGGCGCGCTGCGTGCGACGGAGAACGTGTACGCCGACTGCCCGCTCGAGGGCGTGGAGGACGCGAGCCCGGCCGTGCGCTTCACCTGCCAGACCTCGAGCACGACCACGACGAAGGAGCGGAGCGCGGAGTCGGCGTGGGTCACGGCAGAGCAGCGCTACGAGTACGACGGCTACGGCAACCGCACGCTCGAAGCGAACCTCGGTGTCACCGGAATCGGGGAAGGCGGCTGCCCGAGTTGCGACCGGGAGGGCGACGTCTTCGGCGCTCCGTGCGGCTCGACCTGTCTGGGCGACGAACGCTACGAAACGGCCCGCTTCATCGCGCCGGGCTCCGCCACGGGTGGTCGCTGGATCGTCGGGAAACCAGGCTCGCGCAGGCGCTTCGGCGTCGAAGGTTCCCCGGGATACACCGAGGAGATCTATCACTACGACGGGGACGACTTCGTGGGGCTCGAGCCCGGCAACCTGACGCGCGGGCTCGTCTCGCGCGTCGAGGTCCGCGTGACGGCCGATCCCGAGCGGTACCAGGACCAGACGCGCTCGGCGTTCGACCAAACGGGCGCGCTCGTCGCGAGCCGTGACGCGAACGGGCACCTCCGGACGTTCGAGTACGACGCGGACCGTCTTCTGATTGTCGCCGAGGTGGTGCATTTCGACGACCGTGACGAACCCTACGAGCTCCGAACGGAGCTGGAGCACCACCCGGTGCTCGACGCGATCGTGCGCGCGACGGGCTTGCAGCGCGTAGTCGGCGGCGAGGTGGTCTCCGACGACAAGGCGATCGAATACTCTTGGGACCCGTTCGGCCGCATTGCCGCCATGGCGCGTCCTGGAGATACGCTCGACGAGCCGACGGAGTCGTACGAGTTCGAGCTGGGCTCGCCCGTGAGCAGCGTCATTCGCCGTACGCGCAGCCGGCCGGGCGGCGAGCCGGAGCTCGTGGACGTGCAATGTTTCGACGGACTCGGGCGCAAGCTTCAGACGCGCACGCGCATCGAGGACGACCGCTACCTCGTGTCCGGATTCTCCGAGCTCGGAGTCCTCGGGCAAGCGGTTCGCTCGTACCAGCCGTACACCGATCTCGGAACGTCCTGCGCGCCGCAGGCGCCGGAAGGCGTGCTCTACTCGGAGGCCTACTACGACGCCAGCTCGCGCGTCGTGCGCACGGTGCTCCCGGACGACGCCGTTTACGGAGCGCCGTCCGAGACGCTGACCGAGTACCGGCCGCTCGAGACGCTTGCGTTCGACGCGGAGGACAGCGATCCCGCGAGTCCGCACTACCAGACTCCGACCACCACCGTGGTGGACGGGCTCGGTCGCAAGGTGCGGACCGACCGCGTGCTCGCGACCGACGACGGCGCGGAAACGATCTCGCTCATCACGACCTACGACGAGCTCGGCAACGTTCGCGGGTATGTCGACGCCCAGGGGAACGAGAAGTCACTCTACTACGACCTGCTCGGCCGTTCGGTGCGGCTCGAGGATCCGGATTCGCACACCACGCGCTTCGAGCGCGACGCGGTGGGTAACGTGCTGCGGCAGGAGGACGCGCGGGGCGCGGTCATCCGTTCGCGGTACGACGAGGCCAATCGCGTGGTCGCGCAGTGGGAGGAGGGGCGCGAGGACGAGACGCTGATCGAGACCACGTACGACGCGCTCGACGGCTGTTCGGCCTGCACGCACCTCGCCGGAGAAATCGCGCGCGTGACGTACCCTGCGAACGCCGACGGTTCGGAGCGCGACGAAGAGCGCTCGGGCTACGACCAGCGCGGTCAGCTCGTCTACAAACGCGTGCGTCTCGACGGCCATCACTTCGAGATCGGCACCGACTTCGACGGCGCCGGGCGCATCGTGGCGCGGCGCTTTCCGGGCGGGCAGCGCGTCGAGTACGAATACGACGCCGCGCTCAGGCTCACGGCGGTTCCCGGCTACGTCGATGCGGTCACCTACGACGACCGCGGGTTCCTGCGGAGCATCGAGTTCGCGAACGGCGTCGTGACGACGCAGCGCTACGACGTGACGGCGCGCCTCGCGGGCATCGTCACCGAAAGTCCCGAGCAAGGGACGATCATCGACTACAAGTACAGCCGGGATCGCGTGAACAACCTGCTCGCGCTCGAGGACGAGAGCGAGCTCGGTGACGCTCCGTCGGCGGAGGGCGAGTACGTCTACGACAGCTTCTACCGGCTGAGCTCGGCGCGGCTCGACCGAGGCAGGGACGCCGAAGAGCGCTTGCGCTTCGGCTACGACTCCCTCGACAACCTGACCCGCAAGACATCGGATCTCGAGGGCGAGAGTCCCGATCACGTCGGGACCCTTCGTTACGGCGAGGACGGCGCCGGTCCGCACGCCGCGACGAGCGCAGGCGACCTCGCGCTCGCCTACGATCCGGCGGGATTTCTGGTCGGCCGCGGCAGCGACGAATACGAGTGGGACTTCCTCGGGCGGCTCACGACGGCCCGGCGCGAGGCGGCTTCGCTCGTCGAGAACCGCTACGGCGAAGGTGCGACGCGCGTCAAGCGCGCGGAGCAGGGCCACACCACGTACTATCCGGCTCCCGATTTCGAAGTGCGGGATGGCTCGGCGATCGTCTATGCGTCGCTCGGCGCGAGGAAGGTCGCTCGCATCGAAGAGCCGGAGTTCGCGACGGGGTTTCTCGGCGACGTCGCGCCGGGCGCGCTCGCCGGCAGGGCCTACACGGCGGAGCCCGACGGCGCGATCAACGCGGCCGACGCCTGGGCGGCGCAGGCCGTGCTGGAGACGATCTTCGAGGCGGATTTCGAGTCGCGGGACGAGCTCGTGGACGCGTTGCTCGCCGCGACCACCCGGCGCTTGCTCGAGGGCGAGCGCGAACGGGTCACGTTCCTCCACCACAATCACGGCGGCACGACCGCGGTGACGACCGACGAGGACGGCAACGTACGCTCGCGCACCGAGCACTACCCCTTCGGTATGCTGCGCTACGCGAGCGCCGGCTACACGGAAGACTACTCGTTCGCCGGAAAGGAGCGCGACGAGAGCACCGGTCTCACCTACTTCGGCGCGCGCTTTTTCGACGCCTTCACGGCACAGTGGACC
>DASXWF010000289.1:0-5456 GCA_036503835.1 Polyangiaceae bacterium
CGGATCCTGCGATCGAGGCTCTTGATGAGTCCCGCCCGCTGAGCGCGCGGGCTGATGGTCTTCTTGCGCTCGGCCACCGCTCGTGGACGTGCGCTTAGCGGCGCTTCTGGGCGTCCGGCAACTCGGCGCCGGGCCGTGGAGCCACCCTGCCCGGCAGAGCCTTGTCGTCGAGCTTCGGAGTCCCGGTCTGACCCTTGATCGCGCCTGCATCCTTGATGCCGGCTGCGGCGCCACCCTTCACTTGCGCGCTCTTCTGCTCGGCTCCGCCCTTGACCTCGCTCGCGCCCTTGCCCGCTGCGCCCTTATCGACGGCTCCACCCTTGATGCCCTGCGCGTCCTTGTGACCTGCAGCGGCTCCCGCGCCAGCTCCACCCTTGATCTGGCCCGCCTCCTTCATGCCCTGCGTGTCCTTGTGATTCACGCCCGCGCCCGCGCCCGCCCCGCCTTTGATCGCGCCCGCATCCTTGATGCCTTGCGCATCCTTCTGAGCGCCACCCGCGGCTGCCCCACCCTTCATGTCCCCCGCGACCTTGCCGCCGGCGCCCTTGTCGCTGACGTTCCCTTTTCCGCTCGCGGCCTTCTCGCCGGCGCCGCCTTTCACCGTGGCACCCTTCTCCTGTCGTGCCGGAGAGGCGCCGCCCTTCACTTCGCTCGCCCCTTTGCCGGAAGCGGCGCGGTCGACTTCGCCGCTCTTGGCGGGAGCCTTGGCCGGACCGCTCTGCGAAGGCTGAGCCCGAACCGCGCTCGGGGCGGGAGCGGGCTTTTGTTGCGCACGCGCCGCCGGCATGCCGACGGTGAGCGCTAGCGCTGCGAGCGTTCGACGGGTCTTCGTGTGGCGCATCTCGCTCCGATTCTACGCCGCGGGTGCCGAAAGATCCCCCGAAATCCAGGGTCAGCCCTGCTTCCGCCGAGCGCTTGCGCCGGGTCACTCTTCGATTTTCAAGCGCACGCTGACCGCCCCTTCGCCCGGCACCCCCGCATGACCGAGGGGCTTCGACCGTGAGAACCACACGTCGACGCGATAGCTGCCGGGGCTGAGCTCGCCGCTGAGCCGGACGCCCTGGGAGGCGACGACCATCCCCTCGCCCGCCGCAACGAACGGCGAGTCCCCACCCTCGGTCGGGAACAGCCAGACGTGCTCTCGGGAAGGAGGCTCCAGGCGCTCGGCCCTGGCGCTCAGGTAGCCCGAAAAGACGCCGCTATCGACGAGGAACATCAAGGTGCCGCCGGCCCGACAGGGTTGTCCTTCACCGGAGCAAGCAAGCTCGACCGAGCCGGAGTGGGCGGCGCCGAGCTCGCCCTTCTCGGTGAAGCCCGACGTGCCGCTCTCCGGCGCGCCACGGCCGACGAGCAGCAAGAGGGCTCCGGCGCCGCAGGCGGCCGCGGCGAGGGCAAGGACGCGCGCGGAGACCCACGGACGCCGGCGGGCCGTCAAGGCCATGACCCGCTCTTCGATGCGATCGTACGAGGCGCCGCTCAGGTGTCCGTTGGCGAGCAGCTTCTCCAGCGTCTCGTCATCGTACGACATCGGGCCCCTCCAGGGTTGCCGCGGCGAACGCCGCTTTCGTCGGACGTGGATCCCGCTGCGTCAGATCGGTCCGCAGGATGCGCGCCTGCATGAGCGCCTTCCTCAGGCCGCCTTTCAACTTCTCTTCGGCGGTCCGAAGCTGACGGCGCGAGATGCCGAGCGCGGAGCGCGCCGTTTCCTGACTGTGACCGAGAACGAAGCGCTGCTGGTAGACGTTCTTGATCGGCTCGGGGAGCGAACCTATGTACGCGGCCAGCACGGCCGAGACCCGTGGGTCGGGCACGGCACCCCCGTCCGACTGCGGCGCCTCGGCGTCGGGCAAGAGCGGCGCCACCTCGTGAATTTCTCGGTCGCGCGCGCGGAGCGCGTCGATGAACAGGTTCCGCGCGATCGCTCGCAGGTAGGGTCCAAACGGCCGCTCGGCCTCGAAGCTCTCCCGCGCGCTCGGGGAGAACGCGCGCAAGAAGACCTCCTGAATCGCGTCGCTTACCGCGAGCTCCTTGAAATCGGCCGCGCGCGCCAGCGTATTCAGGTACGAGTCGACCCCACGCGCGTAAGCGCGGTAAACGCGCTCGAGCGCCCAGCGGTCGCCCCTGCGGAACGGCACCAAGAGCTCAGGTTGATCGCCGAAAATCGGCATGACATTCGGGCACGGGGACCACTGACAGTCGCGCTCACCCCGCGGCTGCCGCGACGTTACGATGCGAGCACCTGCCTTAGCAAGCGAGTTTCGCTCGCCTCGACCGCCGTGGTTTCGCAACAGCCCCGCGGGAAAACCTTACAGAACGCGAAGAGAATCCGCCGCGCGACGAGATCATCTCGATTCGACAAAAAGAGCGACCCGAGATCTCGCGCCGCTCGTAGGCGAGCTGACCCGGAGTTTCTCCAATTGAGACAACGGCGCCGCCCAGGAGCGTGGCAAGCCTGCCTCTCAGAGGCTCCGTCGGCGGAAGGGACGCCCGGAACTCAGCGGCACGCTTCCGGCAAGTCGGGCAACCGCACGCCCCGCGCCGCGAAGCGCACGGAGTCCACCGCCCCGTCGATCGCCGTGAAGAACAACGTGAAGTCGAGGTCCAGCGTGCAGCCCAAAGGCGCGGTGTCGAGGACGCTGCCGAGGGCACCGATCGCGGGGCGCTCGCTGGCGGCGCTGTTTTCCTGCGCACAAGGGCCGTCGTAGGTCTGGTAGAATCGGAAGTTGTTCGGCAGATCGAGGGGAAACGGCGTCTCGACGCCGCCCGTCCTGATCCAGAGCGACGTGCAGCGGTCGCCGCTTTCGCGCCGGATCCGCAGGTACTGCGCGTCGCTGCTGTAGCCGGTCGTCGAGTACGTTGCCTGCTCCTCGGGCGCGCTGACGCAGCAGACGTAGCGGTTGCCGATGCCACATCCAGCATTGGCGCAGGCCGGATCCGCTGCGTCGATCCGATCCTGGTCCCGGATCGAGGTGAGTGAATCCCCACGCTCCGGATAGATGCAAGCGGCGTTGGGCGTCGTGCCGCCACAGCAACCACAGCCACACGCCGTATAGGTCCCAGGGCATTCGAGCTCTCCCGCGGCGCCGGCGTTGCCTGCCTCGCCGCCGTCGTTCGCGGCGGACGAGCCGCCGTTGCCGCCCGAAACGTCCGAACCGCCCGTCCCGCCCTGGCCCGATCCCGCGACGCCTGCGCCGCCGTCCGTTCCGCTCGTGCCCGCGCCGCCGTTCGTTCCGCTCGTGCCCGCGCCGCCGTTCGCTCCGCTCGTGCCCGCGCCGCCCGCAGCGACGCCGCCGCTACCGACGCCGCCACTGCTCACCGCTGCCTCGCCGCCGTCGCCCGCCGGGTCCCCCGCCGTGCCACCCCGCCCGCCACCGCCATCGCTCGACGGGCGTCCGCTCTTGCCGCAGGCAAAAAGCACTCCTGCCGCGCACCACACCAACCAGCGCATCGCGAAACGATAGCCGCGGGTGACGAGCCGGGCAATGCCGCCGTGCCCGGCTAGACTGCGCGCCATGGCCGCCGTCATCGTCCCCGCCCGAGCCATCCGCGCCTTTCCGACTCGGGCGGCACTCGAGGCGTGGATGCGCAAACATCACGCAACCGAGAAGGAAATTTACGTTCGCATTTACAAGAAGGCCTCCGGCGTCGCGAGCGTGACCATTCAGGAAGCCCTCGACGTAGCCCTCTCCTGGGGCTGGATCGACGCGATCAAGAAGAGCTACGACGAACGCTCGTTCCTGCAGCGCTACGTGCCACGCACGGCGAAGAGCAAATGGTCCAAGCTCAATCGCAAGAACGTGGCGCGGCTGATCGCCGAAGGACGCATGACACCCCATGGGCTGCGCCAGGTCACGGCGGCGAAGGCCGACGGGCGCTGGCAGGCCGCCTATGCGCCACCCAGCGAGACCGAGCCTCCCGCGGATCTGCTGCGAGCGATTCGGGCGGAGCCCGAGGCGTTCGCCTTCTACCGCACGCTGAACCGCCAGAACCTCTTCGCGCTCGCGTATCGGACCAACGGACTGAAAACACCCGAGGGCCGCGCCCGCCGCATCCGCGCTTTCGTCGACATGCTGAAGCGGGGCGAAACCATTTATCCGAATCCCCCGCCCCGGAAGCGCCAGGCCGCCAAGGGATGACGACGCTCGCCGGCGCCGAGCACCTCGGCTTTCGCTGCAATCGCTGCGGCGACTGCTGTCGCGGGCTGCGCGTCGCGCTCACGCACCACGATCTCTCGCGCCTGGTCCGCGCACTCGGCGCGAGCCCCGCGTCGCTGGTGGACTGGCTCGCGCCCGAGGAGGTGGACTTTGCCGCCGAGGCGGAGTCCTTCGTGGTGTTTCCGGAAGGGCCGCGCTTGATGGTGCTCGCGCACGAACGGGGCGCCTGCCGGCAGATCGCTGACGACGGGAGCTGCGGCGCGTACGCCGCGCGGCCGCTCGACTGTCGCCTCTACCCGTTCGTGCTCGAGCGCGACGAGGAACGGCGCGTGAGGAAGCTCGCGCTGTTCGATCCCCGGGGCTGCGGCGAGCGCGGAGCCGAGCTCGAGAGCCTCACCGTCCTCGAGTGCGCCGACGCCGAGCGCTGGGCGGCCCTCGAGGAGTACGGCGCGCTGGTGGCACGCTGGAATCGTTTCGCACGCCATCGAGCTCGCCTCGGGCACCGCACGCGCGACCGCCAGGATTTCTTCGCGTTCCTCGGGCACGTCGGCTGCCCCGAGCCGAGCGCGACGCCGGCCTCCCAAGCGCAATAGATTCTAGGACGCCGGCCCCGCGGGAACGGAGCCGCTCGCGCGGGCCGCGTTCGCCAGCGCGCCGAGCACCGCGGCGACCTGATGAAGGGCTTCGAGGTTCCGCCTGACGAGACGTCCGGTTTCTTCGTTCGCGACGGCGAGCAAGCCGGCCTCGCTCGGCGTCACTTCGAAGCCGAGGCTCCGGCAGTAAGCAAGGACCCGCTGGACGTAGGCGGCCGCCTCACCGTAGGCGACGAAGCCCGTGCGATGCTGAGCCGCGAGCAACACGTGGAGCCGCGGCCGGCGCTCCTTGCTCCCGAGCTGGGCGTTCAGGAGCGCGGGGTAGCCGAACGCAACGAACGACGCTCCGACGAAGCCGGTCCCGCCGGTCAGGAACATGGGATCGTACGGAGCCGGCCAAAAACGATTGAGCCAGTGCGCGAGGCCTGCCGGCTGGCGCAGCCGTTCCACGGCGAATTGACGCCCCAGATCGCTCAGCGCGAGAGTCTCCCGTTTTCGACGTGACCGGCGGCGGAAGTACACGCCCGCGAGAATCGCGATGAGCGCGAACGTCAGCCCCCAGAGCCCGAGAACCCCGGGATGGTACGGCTGGTTCCCGCGCACCATCTCCACGCTGAGCGCGATCGCGTTGCCGGCAACCATGAACAAGAGCGAGCCCAGGGCGAAGTAAGGCGTGGAGTCGCTCATGTCGTAGCGACCGAGCCCCACC